>JAISIJ010000262.1 GCA_031262245.1 Oscillospiraceae bacterium
ATAATTTATTGCGTTGTTAATAAGATTATAAATAACCTGTTCTATCTTTGTTTTATCACAGGAAACAATTTGTTCTTCGTCTTTTTCAAAAGTAATATCCAAACCGTTTTCAAGACCACGATAATGTTCAACAATACTGTTTAATTCAGCGGTAATAGAAAATTCTGAGAATTTCAACTCAATACTGTCACTCTCGAGTTTGGATAAATCCAGCATATCCGACACAAGCAAAGCAAGTCTGTCAGTTTCTTCAATAATAATATTGAGGTGTTCGTTGCGTTTTTTCGGATTATTCCCTGATAAATCCCTTATCATTTCGGCATATGCTTTCAGCATAGTTAAGGGCGTTCGCAAATCGTGGGAGATATTTGCAATTAAGTCACGCTGTTGGGTATCAACCTTTGAAATCTGTGCGGTTGCATAATTAAGGGTATTAGCTAATTGTTGAGCTTCATAATAAGATTTACTGTTGAATTTTACGGTATAATCACCTTTTGCAAGCCTTGAAGCAGATTTTGTAATTCTGCTTATGGGTTTGGATATTGCTCTTGCCGCAAACATTGAGATTATAACACCTAATACTATGGAAATATCTGAAATAATAAACAATTGTCGCAAAAGAATATTGGTTGTTGCGGCAACAGGTGCAAGAGGGGTATTTATAAATAAATATCCCACCTCTTTTATTTCCATACCATACAGCAGAATATCCATATTTGTTTTGCTGTTTTCAATTTTTGTATAAAACTTTCCGTCGTTGCTGTTTTTAGCCATAAAAATAAGTTGTGACTGTGAATATTTAGGGTTAAGAGAATGGATAGTACAACTTTTTCCCAAAACAACATCGTTAGAGTAGATAAGTTTGCCATACTGATTTAATATCAGTACGCACATATCGTTATTTAATGCGATAGTATCATATTTCAGTTTATAGTCTTCTTCACCATACATATCTGCCATAGTTTGGGTAGCTTTTTTAATATCGGATATTTTCATTCTTTCATAAACCTGTGAAAGTAAAACAATCTGAAAAAACCATATTAAAAAGAAAACTATAATAATGAAGATAAAGAAACAAAGCCATATTACAAAAGCTAAATTAATGCCGTATTCGTCTTTGATTTTCTTTTTAGTTTTCATTATCCAATCCCGATATATCGAATTTATAACCCATACCTCTTAAAGTGACGATAAATTTACGATAATCACCTAAATTATTACGCAGCATTTTTATATGGGTATCAATAGTTCTGTCGTCACCGAAAAAGTCATAACCCCATATCTCTGTAAGAAGTTTATCCCTTGTTAAAGCAATATTTTTATTTTTGACAAAGAAAAACAGTAAATCATATTCTTTAGGAGTGAGTTGCAAACGTTTACCGTCAATAAAAACTTCACGTCCGGAAAAATCTATTTTCAGACCCTCAAATTCCTGAATATTTTCAATAACATTCCCTGAAGAACGCTTTGCAACTATTTTTATCCTTGCCATAAGTTCTTTGGGCGAAAATGGTTTGCAAACATAATCATCTGCACCCACTTCAAAACCGAAGAGTTTATCATACTCTTCACCTCTTGCAGAGAGCATAATAACAGGGATATTCTTTATTTTTTTAATTTCTTTGCAAGTAGAAAATCCGTCCATTTTAGGCATCATAATATCTAAAACGATAAGGTCATATTTATTTTCTTTAACAAGATTTATTGCCTCAATGCCGTTTCCTGCCTCGTCAACTTCAATCTCGTCAAACTCTGCATATTCTTTTATGACGTTTCTGATATTAGGTTCATCATCCACAACTAATATTTTCATTATTAGACTCCTTTAAAATTCCTGTTACCATTATTATAACCCTTTATTGTGTTAATTTAATGAATAGTATCTAAAACCTTTTTCATTAAATCAATATCCAACTCGCCTCTTGCAAATTTTACCGCAAAATACATCTGCATACCGTTAAATGTTATACGATTTGAAAAATTACTTTGAAGTTTTTGTATTTGTTGGGGTGTGATAGCGGTAACAGTAAAAAACAGTTGATTTTTTTGTCTTGTTATCTCTGTAATACCCAGTTCTCCCGCAATATTACGCAAGAGGGATATTTCTATCAAACCGTTTATTGTTTTTGGGATTTCTCCGAAACGGTCAATAAGTTCGTCTGTTAAATCACTTGCATCTTCTTTTGTCTGTAAGTTTGCAATTTTACGGTAAATTTCCAATCGGCGGTTTAAGCTTTCGATATAAGTTTCAGGTATATGGGCATCCATTTTCAAGTCAATCATACAACTTGTTTTCTTTTTGGGCGTTTCTCCTTTTAATTCCGCAACTGCCTCGTTAAGGAGTTTAATATACATTTCATAGCCCACATCTTCCATATATCCGTGCTGACTTGAACCCAAAATACTCCCCGCACCCCTTATTTCAAGGTCACGCATTGCAATTCTGAAACCACTTCCGAATTGTGTAAATTCACGCATTGCGGTAAGTCTTTTCTGTGCTATTTCGCTGAGTACTTTTTGATGTTTAAAAGTCAGATAGGCATATGCACGGCGGTTTGAACGTCCCACACGTCCTCTTAATTGATATAATTGGGAAAGTCCGAAATTATCCGCATTTTCTATAATAAGAGTATTGGCATTGGGAACATCTACACCTGTTTCAATGATAGTTGTACACACAAGCACATCAATCTCACCGTCAACCATCTGTTCCCATATGCTGTTCATTTCTGTTTCTTCCATTTGTCCGTGAGCAAAAACAATATTTGCATCGGGAAAAAACTTTTTTAATTTAGTAGCACAAATTGAGATACTCTCAACACGGTTATGAATATAAAAAACCTGACCGCCACGTCTCAATTCCTTTGAAATTGCAGCATTGATTATTCCTGTATCTTCCGCTAAAACATAAGTCTGAACAGGGAAACGGTCTTGAGGCGGTTCTTCGATAACGCTCATATCTCTTATACCGCTCATAGCCATATTAAGGGTTCTCGGAATAGGTGTTGCGGAAAGGGTAAGAATATCAATATTATTAAACATCTGCTTAAAACGTTCTTTTTGTGCAACACCGAAACGTTGTTCTTCGTCAATAATTGCAAGTCCTAAGTCTTTAAACTTAACATCTTTTGAGATAAGGCGGTGTGTGCCTATAATTATGTCAATCTTGCCTTTTTCGAGTTTTTCCAAAATAGCTTTTTGTTGCTTGGGTGTTCTGAAACGAGAGATATGTTCTATCTCAACAGGGAAATGTTCAAAACGATTGAGTGCAGTTTTATAGTGTTGCCAAGCAAGTACGGTTGTAGGAGCAAGAATAACACATTGTTTTCCGTCCTCAATACATTTAAAAGCGGCACGCAAAGCAACTTCTGTTTTGCCGAAACCAACGTCACCGCAGAGTAGTCTGTCCATAGGTCTTGTGCGTTGCATATCTTCTTTTATCTCTGCAATACATTGTAACTGGTCGTCTGTTTCTATATATGCAAAACGTTCCTCAAAATCTCTCTGCAAATCGTCGTCTTGAGGAAAAGCATAACCCACACTTTTTTCTCTTAAGGCATAGAGTTTTATAAGTTCGCCTGCCATATCTTTAACAGATTTTCTGACACTGCTGCGTGTTTTCTGCCAAGCTGTTCCGCTTAGTTTATTAAGTTTAACATCACGGTCGTCACGAGGTGCAATATATCGGCTTAACATATCCAATTGCATAACAGGAACGTGCAGCATATCCGTTCCGGCATATTGAATAGTTATATAATCCTTTAAAACACCCTCAACTTCCATTTTTTCAATGTTAATAAATCGTCCGATACCATAATTTTGGTGAACAACCAAGTCACCCTGTTTTAGTTCACCTAAAGAGGAAAAAGCATTTTTCTTTGATTTTTTTACTTTTCGTTTATGTGTTTCGGCAATTTTTGCTTTAGTTATTAATGCACATCTTATAGAGGGATATTCATATCCTCCCGACAAAGCCCCTTTAATCAACGTTAGGTTTTTACCGAAAGTAAAACCCTTTGCTTCTAAATCTTCGCGAATAACAGGTAAAGTTTTTTCATTACCCATAACTAAAGTAATGCTGTAACCCGATTTTAAATAGGAAGATAAATCTTCATAGAGTTGATTATGGTCGCTGAAAGGTGAAAATTGGATACAATCAACATTTATTATCTTCTTATATTGATAGGTAGATTTGCCTGTTAAGAAAGTTGAAAGGAAAACAAGGGGACGTTTAATTTTGCTTATAATAATTTCAAGAGGTGTATAAAACTCCTCAAAGGCTTTTCGGCGTTCTTTTGTAATATTTTCAATATCTTCGAAATGTCTGTCAATTATTCCTTTTGTGCGAACTAAGCAGTCGTTATAATCACAGAATATCACTTCATTATCGGAATGTTCAAAAACATAACCTTGAGTACCTATATCTTCAATTGCAGGCGGTATCTCAAAAATATCAATAACATCTGTTCGCCGTTGATTTTCCGTGCTGAAATAGGATATGCTGTCAATTTCATCACCCCAAAGCTCCACACGAACAGGAGAGGTCTGGGCGATTGGGAAAATATCAATAATATCCCCTCTTATGGAAAATTGACCCGTTCCCTCAACGGTTTCCGCTTTTTCATATCCCAACTCAACTAACTTCAAAGCCAAATCTTTTGTGTTAATAACAGAAGAAGTATCAATTACTATTGTTTTTTCACGCAAAGTCTTTTTTGAAAGAGTTTTTTGCAAAACAGCCTCTGCCGAAGCAACAATAATATTTTTTTGAACAGATAAAGCCGTAAGACGTATATTTTCAAATTCTCTTGAAGAAACAGCAGTTTCAAGGGAAAATTCCTTTGAGGGATAGAAATATGCCAAGGTTTTATCCGCCATAGTGTTAATATCAGAGCAAATTTTAAGTGCATTTTGTTCGTCGGGGGTAATGATAATCAGTCTTTTATTACCATATAATCCGAATATGAAGTTAGATTTATGCACCCCGCTGAGTCCGGTGACTGCAACAGGGTGCTCATTTTTAAATAAAGCGTTTCTCAATTGCCTAAATTCCGGCAATTTCTGTATAGTATCTAAGAAAATATTCAACTACTTAGCCTCAACTAAAATATCTTTATCATTAGCAGATATAAGCAGTTCATTCATATATCCGGACTTTTCTATGATAATATCGGCAATTTTATCTTCAACTTCAGAGCGAATTACACGTCTTATATCCCTTGCACCGTACTTTTTGTTGTATGCTTTGTCGGCAATTAACGCAAGTGCTATGTCGGTATAAATAAGTGTAACATCTTTTTCTCCTAAAGGTTCACGCATTTCGTCAAGCATTAATGCGGCAATTTCTTTGTAATTATCTCTAGAAAGAGGTTTGAATACTACAATTTCGTCAATACGGCTGATAAATTCCGGACGTAAAAACTCACGCAAAGCTTTTATAGCACGTTCTTTTGTAATATCGCTGTCTGTTTTTGCAAAACCCATACCCGAAGATTTATCCGCAGAACCCGCATTAGAAGTCATAGCAATAACAGTATTTTCAAAACTTACAGTTCTGCCCTGTGCATCATTAATTTTTCCCTCATCTAAAATCTGTAAAAGGATATTCATAACATCAGGGTGAGCTTTTTCAATTTCGTCAAATAACACCACAGAATAAGGTTTGCGGCGAACTTTTTCGGTTAGCTGACCAGCCTCGTCATATCCAACATATCCGGGAGGAGAACCTATAATCCTTGAAACAGCGTGTTTTTCCATAAACTCACTCATATCCAAACGGATAAGCGGGTCTGTGCTGTCAAATAATTCTTGTGAAAGAGCTTTAACCAACTCTGTTTTACCCACACCTGTAGGGCCTACAAAGATAAAGCTTGCAGGGCGGCGGCGTTTTGCCAACTGTACCCTTGAACGCTTGATAGCATTTGCAAGGAGTTTAATTGCCTCGTCCTGTCCTACTATATGCTGTTTTAAAGCACTTTCAAGCATACCGATTTTTTGGAATTCACTTTGTTCGATTTTAGATGCGGGTATCCCTGTCCAAAGTTCTATAACTTTTGATATATCTGCAGGGTCAACTTGAACATTTTCTGCTTTTTCTCTCAATTCTTCAAGCTGATTTGTGCATTTTACAATTTCACTTGTGACAATGGTGATAGCCTCATAATTCGGCTCTGCTTCATTTTCCATATCGGCTTTAAGTTTTTGTTTTGTTTCAATATTTTGTTGCAACTTCTTATATTCACCTATTTCGGGGTGAGCAATAGAGCAATAAGCACAACTCTCGTCTAAAAGGTCAATGGCTTTGTCAGGTAAAAATCTGTCATTAATATATCTTTCTGACAAAATTGCACAGGATTTTAACAGATAGTCACTCATTTTAACGCTGTGATATTCTTCATAATAACCCTTGATACCACGCAAGATACCGATAGTATCATCAATAGTAGGTTCTTCAACTGTTACAGGTTGGAAACGGCGTTCAAGTGCACTGTCTTTTTCAATATATTTACGATATTCTTTAAATGTAGTTGCACCGATTACCTGTAATTCCCCCCTTGAAAGTGCGGGTTTAAAGAGGTTAGCCGCATTCATAGCACCCTCGGCGTCACCTGCGGCAACAAGAGTATGCACTTCGTCAATAAAGAGAATAATATTCCCTTCTTCTTTAACTTCTTGGATTAAATTCTTAACTCTGTTTTCAAACTGTCCTCTGTACTGTGTTCCGGCAACAAGAGCCGTCATATCAAGAAGATAAATACGTTTATCGGAAATGTTAAAAGGTACTGTTCCCTCACAGATATGTTGAGCTATACCCTCGGCAATTGCAGTTTTACCTACACCCGGTTCACCGATAAGACAGGGGTTGTTTTTGGTTCTTCGTGAAAGTATTTGAATTACTCTTGAAATTTCTCTGTCACGACCTATAACTCTGTCAAGCTTGCCCTCGGCAGCTTTTTTACTCAAGTTTGTGCAATATGAATCAACAAATTTAAGTGTTTTTTCGGTAGTTTTTTCTTTTTCTTTCTCTTTTGGACGGATTTTTTTAGCCTTGCGTTTCTCCTGTTGTTCGGACTCGCCGTTTAGAAGAGCTTCTTTGCCGTTAGGTTTAAAAACATCGTTAAAGAGGTTTGAAAGGAACGGCGGAATGGTATCGGTATCACCGAAACTGTAACCGTCACCTTTTTCAACACCCTCGTCCATAAGTCCCATTATATCATTGGACATAGCCTCAATATCCTCATCAGTAATACCGAGTTTGTCTATATATTCCGTTATTTGAGGGATTTGACTTTGTTTTGCACACATCATACAAAGTCCCTCATTTTTAGTTTGATTATTCTGCATTGCGGTAATAAAAACCACAGCGGGTCTTTTTCCACATCTTGTACATAGCATTGGCATAGTGCCTGTTCTCGTTTGCAAATATGTCAGAATACAAAACGATTACCCTGTAATGGGTCGGCACTGTTCACCTCCTGTTTTATATATGGTAAATCTTGTTGAAATTAAAATTGATTAAATGGCTGTAATTAAAGATTATTTTGTAGTATTGGCTTGAGGAGAATTCATACGTTCGGCATCAATAGCAT
This sequence comes from Oscillospiraceae bacterium, assembly GCA_031262245.1. Classification (GTDB taxonomy): domain Bacteria; phylum Bacillota; class Clostridia; order Oscillospirales; family Ruminococcaceae; genus BNZF01. The sequence continues at coordinate 7,590 of JAISIJ010000262.1, forward strand.
CCCAATCTTCTTCAATATCTCCGTGGATATTTTCATTGCCCTCTTCTATAGCTCCTGCTATACCTTTATTACCCGGGTCGCCGTAAACCCAAACGGCTCTGAAAACATAACTTTCTTTAACATTTTTATAATTAAAGAAATCTCCGGAATTACCGTTTGCTTTTACAATACCGAAGAAAGCCAATCCCATAAGAAAAACTATTACGGCTCCGGTGAGAATTCCCAAAAATAAATCTTTCGGTCTCGGTGCTTTAACAGCACCAACTCTTGAAACAATCGACCCTATAACAACAACAACAGCTACTACATCAAGAATTATAGATGACATAAGTATCGCTCCTTTTAAGTTAATTTACAGTCATCACATTTTTTCAGAAGTAGTCTAAAAAATTAATGACTGTATACCAAATTGCTATATATTAAGCCACAACTTTTGTTTTGTCTTAATAAAAAATTACAACATACTTTTCTTTTCGATAATCTTTTCGCCCACTAAATACAGGGCATTTTCTGTTATGTGAAAATTATCATATACAACATCGCAAGTTATATCTCTTTTTTTATCGCCCAGATAATTATATACCGATAAGGCTGTATCTGTCAATACATAAATTTCAGTTTTTTTTGCTGACACTTTTTGGGGCTTTTTCTCCAAAACTATAGTAACAACTTCGCTGTCAACAGGATTAAGTATTTTAAGGTAATATTTTAAAGTTTTTTCGTCATATAATGCTAAAACAGCATAACCATTATAAAAACCATAATCTAAAAACTTTTCGGTATATTGAATTTTATGTGAGAGCGAGCCGTTTTGTTTATAATAAAAAGCTTCGTTTGCTCCGGCAATAAAGAGTTTATTGTTAAAACTTTCTGTGATATAAGGGAAAACAGAATACGTTGTTTGATTGACGGTTTTCTTTTTTTTCTCAAAATCAAACTGCACTATACCTGTTGAAAAAGTTTCGGTATCAGCTTTGACAAATACTCCTGCCAGACCTTTGCTGTTTTCTGTAAAAGTTCCGTTTACAAGTATATTTTCGTAATAATCATTGTAAATATTATTACCGACATAATCGTAAACATTGAGGAAAGTAGCCATATTGAGGTTTTTTTGATAGAGTACGGCTGTATATCCGTCATCACTTAAAAGTGCAAAGAGTATCGTCCCCGGGACTTCACTCTCGAATACTGTTTTATTGACATTTTGAACAGAAAATTTTTTGCCGTTTTCTTCATAAACAAGCACTCTTTTATCATTGGCTACAGTAACCGCATTTTCATAGTCTATCCTCTTGCCTCTTACAAGATTGCCGTCTATATTATATATATTAAAGTTTTCGCCGATTAGCACAAAAAAATTATTGCCGAAGGTGGTGGTTTTTACATCTATTCCCTGTGCAAGATTAATGGGAAACGATTTTCCGTTTTTATTTGCAAAAATTTGAGAAGTTGGAATTGCTCCGATAAATTTTGTTCTGTTTTCAATAAAAATATTTACACCGTTGATTGCAACAAACAGAAAAAAAACCGCAACTGCAAAACTAATCCACTTGCGTATTCTCCTTTTTCTTTTGTGAAGTTGATAATCATTTATTGTTTTTTCCATTATTCTTAGTAAAACACCTTATTTAAATACAAACCGTAAGGGGGAACAGTTCGCCCTGTGCGAGAACGGTCTTTTGAGAGTATAATATCCGTCAAATCATTAACATCTATTTTCCCCTCGTTGACTTCTAAAACAGTTCCAACCAAAATTCTCACCATATTATACAAAAAACCATCGCCTTTAACAGTAAAAATCCTGATATTATTATAAACCTTAACGTTAAAATCAAAAATCGTTCGGATTGTATTTTCTGCTTTTTTTATATCTGCTTTGTAATTATTACAAAGAGCATAGAAATCATATGTGCCTATGAATTTTTTGCAAGCAGAGTTCATAAGTTCGTCATTAACAGGATAGGTGTAATGATATGCAAAATTATTCAAAAAAGGGTCACGTTGACGTTGGCAATATATTTTATAAATATATTCCTTTGCTTGGGCAGAATATCTTGCGTGAAAATCTTCGGAAACTTCTTCACAGGAGAGTACGGCAATATCTTCAGGCAAAAGAGTATTAACCGCTCTTACAAAATTTTCACAGGGGATTTGGCTGACTGTTTCAACAGAAAAGCAATATCCTCTTGCGTGAACACCTGTATCTGTCCTTGAAACTCCGTGAATCCAAGCTTTATGATTAAATATTTTTGAACAGGCATTTTCTACTGTTTCCTGTATGGTAATTGCGTTAGCTTGTTTTTGGTATCCGTGATAATTTGTTCCGCAATAAGCAAGAATAACTTTTAAATTTCTGTTCATATTATTTATCTTTGTAATATTTTGCAAGAGCTAAATCAATTACCCGACCGTAACTTTTTATACCGTCATCAACGGCATTGAGTTTAAGTGAAGAGTCTGTTACTTTGCTTGAAATTTCGTCAATAGACTTAATCGTTTCAACACTTAAAGGTGTATCAGAGGCAAATTTTTCGTCAATTTTATTCCAATATTCAAAATCTCTTGCCACATCTTTTTTTAACAATTCCGACCAACCGTCAATATCGTCAACATAAGAGGGGACGTAAATTTCTTCGATTATATCAACATATCCCGCATATTGCAGATTTACATTATCAGAATTGATACAGGCATAGAAACCGATAAAATTAGCCTCATCTTCAAGAAGAAAACCTTTTGCGTGTGCTAATTCGTGGCAGATAGTAGCAGGTTTTGAAACTGCGTCCATATTATTATTATAATTAGCTTCATAAGTGAAAGGAAAAAATATTCCCGAAACTGACATTATTCCCATAACATCGGAGAAAAGTATGGGTTTAGCTTTGGGAATATAACCCTTTAACTCACTTATCTCGTCAGACAAGCCGTTTACTGCTTTTGCACAATCTTCTCTGTCTTTTTCGGACAGAACAAAAAAACCGTCTTTATCTCTGGTGACTTTAGGTGCAAGTTCATTTGCTTTGTCAACATAATCGGAATACATTGCGGATAATTGTTGCTCGGTATAAGTTTTCTGCGGTAAGTCCATTTTTTCAAAGAGAGAAGAGCAATGGTAGAGTATCGCCGCACCTAAAGTAGAAGTTAAAAGCAGATAGGCAAATAACAGAGCATAAATCTTACCGACTTTTAAAACTCTTTCTCGGAAATTACGTTTTTTAATTGCGGAATAAATCAGAAAAAACATAGCAACAAATGGGGATATACATATCAAAGCTATAAAAAATTCACCTATTGAAAAAGGAAAAAGGGAAGTAATCCTTGCAAAAATATTTGTCCACAAGGGGGTGATATACTTTATATAAAAATCACAGAAAGCGGTTGAAGTCCTTGCTAAAACATTAATAAGTACTATAACCGCTATAAAAACAGCATATATAAATATAAAACTTTTTTTCTTTCTGTGGTCGCGTTTTATAGAAACCTGCAATATTTTCCTCCCAAGTTTTTAATTAATCCGTAAATACAATGGACCAGTAGTATACATCATCAATGAGAACACTGCTTGCACCGATTTTCTTAAACTTTTCGTCCTTGACAACCACTAAAGCCTCGGGTGTATTCAACCATTCCTCAAAGGCTTTGTCGGGGTTATTTATATCTTTTAAGATAAGCTCGCCGACATAGGTACAGGAAACGTTATTTTCGATAATAAGTTCGTCAAGTGTGCCTTGAGGTCTTATTTCATCATATTTAACGGACAATTCATTAGAACGAACATTGGCAACGGTGTTTAAATCCGAAGAGGAGAGGAGTTTATTTAAATCGCTGTCATACCTGAAATTATTAACAAGTTTAACAATACTTGCGGCATGCCCGGGAACATCTTTTTGAAGAGCCGTAGTTGTTGTATATAATGTGGTAGTAGCTGTTTCTGTGGTTGTGGTAACAGTTGCGGTTGTTGTTTCACCCTCTAAAGTAGTTGTAGCCTCTGTTGTGGTGGTTGAGGAAGTGGTAGTTGACAAAGTAGTTTGTTCAGGGGTGGTTGTTGCTTGTGTAGTGGTTTTGGCGGTAGTAGTTCTTGCGGTGGTGGTTCTTACGGTGGTACTTCTTGCGGTAGTAGTTCTTAAAGTCGGAGATTTTGTAATGGTGACAGCATTTCCTCCGCCGTTGACATCAATATTCCCGTGAATATCCCAACCGTTTGAATTTGTCTGTAATTGAATGTCAACAGAGGTATCTCCGTAATTACCGCTGTAATCACAGGCACAAAGACCTATAGCAAGTGTTATCATACCAAATAACATAAATATTCTCAGTTTCATAAGATACTCTCCTTAAACATCAGTAGACATTAATAATTACCTCATTATATACCATAAAAAAAGATTTATCAAGTATTTTTAAAATTATTTTGTGAAGATATTATATATAGCAACTGTTTTGCAGAAAATACATATAATTTTGGTACTATAATACTCAAAATAGTTATTGACAAATATTTTTTATATGATATAATGTAAAAGTATTAATATATATTATATAAGGGGAATTATTTTGTCTTCAAAAATGAGCATAATTATCGGCATTTTGAGTTCGATAGCTGTTCTTTTGACAACAGCTGTTATAGTATTTGTTATTGATGAAAAAACCTCTACCGTTGCGGTGGACGGTTCTGCTCCCGTTACATATCTTACGCTCCCCGTGACAAGCCCTCGTGCAACCGAAACTCTAAAAAGCACATCTGCCGGCACAAAAAGAAATGTAACTAAAAGCACCCAAACTACTACTTTACCTGTTACGGCTGTTACAACGGCAACTTCAACAACCGCTGTTTCAACTACCGTAGCTACTGTTGCGACTACAGTCACAACTTCAACAACATCAACAACGACTACTCTTACAATAAGCACGACAACGAGAGTAACCGCACAAGCTCCTAAAAAATTACCTCAGGAAACAGATTTTTATCCTCAAGAAATAAATTCATCGACTTATCCTCGAATATATTACGGTTCAATGCAAAAGCTTTTACAATCACCCGAATTGCCCACAGGCTGTGAAGTTACGGCATTAACTGCTTTATTGAATTATTTGGGCTATGATGTTTCAAAAACAGAATTAGCAGATAATTATCTTCCTCAAGCTCCGGCGGGTGAAAGCGATTTCCATAATGCGTTTATCGGTTCGCCTTATGACAAAAAAGGGTATGGCTGTTATGCTCCCGTAATAAAATATACTGCACAAAGATTTCTCCTTGACAGAGGCAGTCAGCGAGAGGCTCTTAATCTTACGGGGACAAATTTTGAAAAGTTACTCCCCATTATCTCAAAAGATATTCCCGTAGTCTGTTGGGTGAGCCAAAACTTAATAGAGATGGAACACAAAAATGATATTTGGGAATATGACGGAAAACAGGTAGACTGGCTTGCGGGGGAACACGCAGTTGTAATTGACAGTTATAACCTTGATAAAAACTTAGTTTATGTTATTGACCCGCAAAAAGGCAGAGCAATTTATGATTACGATTTATTTAAATTGCGATATAATCAGTTGGGGAAACAAGCTGTTGTAATAATATAATCAAATTGCTATAATAAAATAGTCTTAAAAAATTTCTTCTAATTTGTACGAATTGTGTTAAAACAATGAGTTTTGTGAAAATTGTGTATAAATATTTTTCTTAAAAATCATACAATTTTAATTTTTATTACTTTTAGTTTACACATTGGCGGGTATAATATTAGTTAAGATAAAGAAAACAAACAAGAACAAATTTCAGAAAGGTATTAGGTGATAGATATGTATGATTATGAAAATTACACCAATAAAGAGATTATTGACACCACAGCAACTAATCCTCAACTCTCTAAGGTTACAAACGAAATGAGCTATAACCCATACGAAGAATTGGTTTTACCCTCAAAGAAGAAAAAAAGAACAGGTTTGAAAGTTATAGGTTTGCTTTGTTGTTTTACACTTGTTGCCGCAGGGTCTATTCAAGTATATAAATTTCTTGATGACGGCGGTTTGGGATATCAAGATACAGGTATTTCCGTAACACAAACAAGCACTTCCGAAAAAGCCGAAAAGAAAGAGGAAGATGACAAAGGGCTTACACAGGGCATTGTGGATTCCATTAAGACAAATGAACCCGACACAATAACCGCACAGACCTTAGATGATTATGATAAAACATTACATCTGACTGCCGCCGCAAGAGAGGGTGCATTATCAGTCCCCGAGATATACAGTAAAGTTATTCCGTCCGTTGTGGGTATACGTTCAACATTCTCTGTTGGGACTGCAACAGGTACAGGTATAATAATGTCTACAGACGGTTACGTTGTCACCAATGCCCACGTTGTTCTTTATTCATATAATGAGGGATATAGTTTCTTAGGCGGCGGACAGACCGTTGAAGAACCCGCAACAGAAGTCACCGTTTTACTTTCAGACGAAAATCAAACAGAATATGAAGCGATTGTTATCGGCTATGACAGCGAAAGTGACTTAGCTGTCTTGAAAATCAATGAAACAGGTCTTACTGCCGCAGAATTCGGCGACAGCGATGCATTACTTGTCGGTGAAGATGTTGTTGCAATAGGCAATCCTTTGGGATTTGATTTATTCGGTACACTCACAAAAGGTGTTGTTTCCGCTCTCAATCGTGACGTTACCATTAACGACAACAGTATGACACTTATTCAAACAGATACAGCTATCAACTCCGGCAACTCCGGCGGTCCTCTTATCAACTGTTACGGTCAGGTTATCGGCATTAACTCTGCTAAACTCTCCTCAAGTTATACCTCTTCGGGTGCATCTGTTGAAGGTCTTGCATTTGCTATACCCATTACCGATGCAAAGAAAATTATAGACGACCTTACAAGATATGGTTATGTTACAGGTAAACCTATCTTAGGCATAACCTGCAGAACAGTTTCCGACACTTACGGTTCAATTTACGGCGAACCTGTTGAAGGTGCATTAGTTACCTCAATCACAGCCAGAGGAGCTTCCGACAAAGCCGGTTTACAAATCGGTGACATTATAACCGCCCTCAACGACACAAAAATCTCCACCGCTGAAGATTTAACCGCCGCAAAAGACAAATACACTGCCGGCGACACCGTCACCCTCCACATAATCCGTGACTCTGAAGATATGGAAATAAACGTTACCCTTGCTGAAAAAGCCGCCCCCACCTTCCAATAATTCTTTTAGTTTTCTCTTAGTTCCTGTGGTTTACACCTCTCGAAGTTCCGTAGTTATTTTTGTAGTTGGCAGTTTAGCTGACATTGGTTTGACTTATTCTCTTTTCTATTCTTTTTAGAGTATTACTACTCTCGAAGTTCCCTATCACTTGTGGTAGTTGGTACTTTAGTTGACATTGTTACAATAGGTATGTTATTTGTTTGATTGGGAATAAATTTGAACACATTTTTATAAAGAAAATTTTTACCTCTCAAAAAGTTTGTGGTTGTTTTCATTCTCGACAATTTTCAAACTTTGAACTGTATAAAAAAGCACCGAAAAGGTGCTTTTTTAGTTTTCTACTCGTTTTAGAGTATTACTACTCTCGAAGTTCCCTATCACTTGTGGTAGTTGGCACTTTAACTGACCTTGTTATAACAGGTATGTTATTTGTTTGATTGCGAATAAATTTGAACACATTTTTATAAAGAAAATTTTTACCTCTCAAAAAGTTTGTGGTTGTTTTCATTCTCGACAATTTTCAAACTTTGAACTGTATTAAAAAAGCACCGAAAAGGTGCTTTTTACTTTTCTATTAGTTCCTGTGATTAGCACCTCTCTGAGTTCCCTAATAATTTTAGCAGTTGGCACTCTTTAGGCTTTGGTTTAACTGTATGTAAAAATCCCCTTTTTCAAAGGGGATTTTTTAAGCTTGCTGTGGGAGATATTTGTTATTGTGAACGGAAGTTTTAGTCAAAAAGCACTCTCCAACTTCT
>JAISIJ010000347.1 GCA_031262245.1 Oscillospiraceae bacterium
AAAACCCCTGATGAAGCTTTATCTCTTATGTATGAAATTGAATCTGCATCTAAACTGAAACATACCGCTCTCATTAACAATTCTAACCTTGGGAATGAAACAAACCCACAAGTAGTTAAAGACAGTATTCTTTATGCTGAAAGATTGTCAAGTTTAAGCGGTTTGCCAATATTATTTACATCAAATATGGATAAAGATATCAATATCTATGTGAAAAAAGCTTGGGAAGAATAACATATATTAGGAGGATTAAAATGGCGAAAATAACGGTTCTTACGGATAAATGCAAGGGTTGTGCATTATGTACAAGTGCCTGTCCGAAAAAAATTGTAGAAATACAAAAAGAAAAACGCAATAAAAAAGGATATTTTACTGCTTTCTGTACTGACGACAATGCTTGTATCGGGTGTGCAATGTGTGCAATGATGTGTCCCGACACAGCTATTGTTGTAGAAAAATAAGATAGTATTACTATTTTTATGAAATTAAAAGGAGATAAAAATGGCAAAAAGTTTAATGAAAGGCAATGAAGCGTTAGCAGAAGCGGCTATAAGAGCAGGCTGTAAATGCTTTTTCGGTTATCCTATCACACCCCAAACAGAGCTATCCGCATATCTCTCAAAACGAATGAAGACAGCAGAGGGCTTTACATTTTTACAGGCAGAGAGTGAAGTTGCGGCAATAAATATGGTATACGGTGCAGCTGCTGCAGGTGTCAGAGTTATGACAAGTTCTTCCTCTCCCGGTATTTCTTTAAAATCAGAAGGAATTTCTTATATTGCAGGAGCGGACTTGCCTTGCGTTATAATAAATGTTCAAAGAGGCTGTCCCGGTTTAGGCGGTATACAACCCTCTCAAGCGGATTACTGGCAAGCGACAAAAGGTTTAGGTCACGGTGACTTCCGTTTATTGGTGTATGCTCCGTCAAGTGTTCAGGAAATGGTTGATACAATCGGAAAAGCTTTTGATAATGCTGAAAAATTTCGTTTACCCGCAATGCTCCTTGCCGACGGTATTTTAGGTCAAATGATGGAGCCTGTTGAGTTTATCGACGATTTACAAAACACCGAAGAAAACGTGAAAGAATGGGCGACAACAGGACACAAAAATCAAAGAAAACATAATATCGTAAATTCTTTGTATCTCCAACCCAATGAGCTTGAAGATTCCAACAGAGCACGTTGGGAACGCTATGCTCAAATGGAAAAAGAATTGCCCGAGGCTGAAAGTTATCTTACGGAAGATGCAGATATTGTTGTTGTGGGCTATGGTTCTACTGCAAGAATTGCAAAATCTGCTGTAAACAAAGCTCGTGAAAAAGGTATTAAAGCAGGACTTTTCAGACCTATTACACTTTTCCCCTATCCAAAAGAATTATTAATAAAAGCAAGTGAAAAAGCTACTTCATTGCTTACTGTTGAAATGTCTATGGGGCAAATGGTAGACGACGTAAGAGCGGCAATTGAATATAAAAAACCTGTTCATTTCTATGGACGTACAGGCGGTATTATTCCTAAACCCGGAGAGATATTATCAGAAATTGAAAAGATTGCGGGAGGTGTAAAATAATGGCGGTTGTATTTGAAAAACCAAAATCTCTTTTAGATGTATCTATGCACTATTGTCCCGGCTGTACTCACGGCATTATCCACAGACTTATATGTGAAGTTATTGACGAAATGAATATTGAGGGCGATACCATAGGTGTGTGTCCTGTTGGATGTTCGGTAATGGCATATGACTATTTCGGTTGTGATATGATTGAAGCAGCTCACGGACGTGCTCCCGCTGTTGCGACAGGTGTTAAAAGAGCTAAACCCGATAATTTTGTATTCACATATCAAGGTGACGGTGACATTGCCGCTATAGGTACTGCTGAAATCGTTCACGCTGCCGCAAGAGGTGAAAACATTACCGTTGTGTTTGTAAATAACACCACTTACGGTATGACAGGCGGACAAATGGCACCCACAACCCTCCCGGGACAAATTACTCAAACCACACCTTACGGTCGTGATGTAAAAAAACAAGGCTATCCTATTCGACTTGTTGAAATGCTTGCAACTTTAGACGGCACAAGTCTTGCACAACGTGTTTCTGTTGACAGCGTTCCTCATATCCGTGATGCAAAAAAAGCTATCCGCAAAGGTTTTGATATCCAAAAAGACAAAAACGGATTTTCTATAATAGAAGTTCTTTCAACCTGTCCCACAAACTGGGGAATGTCACCTATTAAAGCTATTGAACGTTTGCAAACTGAAATGATACCATACTATCCTTTGGGAGTATATAAAGATATTACCGCAAAGGAGGATAAATAAATGTTACAGGAAATAATTCTTGCGGGTTTTGGCGGACAAGGTGTATTATTCGCGGGTAAAGTACTTTCATACTGCGGTTTGATTGACAATAAATATGTATCTTGGTTGCCCTCATATGGTCCTGAAATGCGTGGCGGTACTGCCAATTGTTCCGTTGTTATATCAGACGAACCTGTTGGTTCACCTCTTGTTGTTGAACCTAATCTGCTTGTTGTTCTCAATGGTCCTTCTTATGATAAATTTATAGATACTGTTGTTCCCGGGGGAAAAGTTTTTATTGATACAACCCTTGTTGACCAAAAAGTCACTCGTAGCGATATTGAGGCTTATTATATCCCGGCAACACAATTAGAATATGACAATAACCTCGCAAAAGGTGCTAATATTATTCTCTTAGGCAAAATTTTCAAAGAAACAGGGCTTTTTTCTGACGAAACTATCAAAAAAGCTTTTGAAAAATGTGTCCCTCCCTCAAAACCGCAACTCCTTGAAAATAATATGAAAGCAATTGAAATAGGAAAAAATAATTAAAATAAAAAGCAAGCCGTAAGGCTTGTTTTTTGTTATTGCAGTTTGATATTTGCTATAACTGTGAATACGTTGCACCACAGTCAATGCACGCATAAACATCAGCTTTTGGAGCGAGTGCACGCATAAGAAAATTTCCTCCAAGAATTTCTGAAATACGTGCTTTATAACAATTTTTGCCCCCACATCGACAAGTTGTTTTCTGTGCAACTTTTAGAAAAATCATTGCATTGCCACGATTAAGGTCAGGATTCTGTAAAAGAACTCCCCCATATTCAATTGGTACACTCATAAAATAATTACCTCCACATATAAAATAAAAATTCCCAATACGTCATATTTTATCAATTGGAAACTAATTACAACGTATTTTTACATTTTAACACATTTGTTTTATATGGTCAAGTTTTTTAAGATTTTTTTTAATTTTAAAATGAATTTAACTTCTAAGACTCTGTTCAGCATCTTTTCAAGAGCAGACGAATAAAAGCGAGAGAAACCATTTGAAGAGAAGAAAAAAGTTTGCGTTCACAATTTTTTTCAAAGTCAGCGATATTTATCAAGCCAACCAAAACTTCTTTCGACAATTCAACGCTTTGGAATGACCGCAAAAGTGTGCAATTCGTTGCGTTTTGCGATCTCAATTTCAGCCTCACAGAGGGCATTTATCGCATTTGCAAATTTTTCTCCCGTATAACCGCCGTCAACCAAAATCTTTTTAATTTTCTCTAAATTATCAGTACATTCTTTGTGATATTTCACCATTTTAATTGCACCTTCATGGTCGGTAAAATCAGCAGTTGTGGCAGAAAAAGGAGTTTACTTGTAACGATACTTTTCAAATTAAAAATACAAACGTAAATAAACAAGTACACTAAAAACAGACTTCCGAAATATCGTATTAATGAAAATATAAAAGATACAGAGTCTAAATTAGAAAAAGAAGAGCTAAAAAAGCAAATTGACCGGCTTGCTGAAATGTTTATAATTGATTCCAGAAATATGTGTCATTATAGTTTTGGAGAATTTGCAAAAAAACAGAATAAAAAAATTGAAGAACTAAAAATATGTGTTTTTGACGACACTTTAAATCACGGCAGAAATTTTTTGAATATATTAGGCTCTCTCAGTCGAAGAGGTGTTAAAGGTGAAAACATTACTTTTGCATCGCCGTCTATAAATAGATTAATACTTGATGAAAAAGTAGAACCTAAGGATCATAGTTCCTATTTAGATAAAATAACATTAAATATGTATGAAAGACAGGAATACAAAAAAGAAAATACGATTGTTAAAGCAAAATTATTTAACCCAATAAAAAGCAATGAAACCGATAAAGGGGCTTATATTTTTAATAGCTATCTTGATATAAATAAATCAAGAGGCTTTGTGGGTTATGACGAAATTGTTTCGCGTGCATATCAATTAAATCAAATAGCACATTTTGAAAATGTGCCTTATACTTCTTACTGTGCTTATGTTAAATCAAGATATAGTCAAGTTATAGATAATTAATTTTACAACGCTCAAAAAATATGATATAATAGAGTAAAGTATTATTTGAGGTGAAAACGATGGCATATTCAAAAGATTTGAGAGAAAAAGTACTGAAATATAGGGAAAAACACTCGTTAGAGAAGACACACGAAGTCTACGAAATTAGCGTTTCTACTATTCGAGATTGGGAGCGGCTTAAAAATGAAAACGGAAATTTGAACAAGAGACCGCTCAACAGAACATTCAAAAAAATCGACCCGATTA
>JAISIJ010000093.1 GCA_031262245.1 Oscillospiraceae bacterium
AAGATTTTGTTATTCTTCCGAAGACGTTATGTCACGAGCTTTAATTGCGGCTTTGCAAGCCATAGTATGAAGTATATCGTCATATTTCTCACTCTGAACAGATATTTTTCCATCTGCAATATTCTTGATAATCTCCGTAAAAACAGCCTCAATATCTAAGTCTTCAAAAATTTGCGGTACAGAGGTTATCTTTAAAACGGGTTCTTCGGATATATCTACGCTGAACCCTAAATTTTCTAATAGATTTACATTCTCTTTTATACCGTTAAATTCACTTTTTGTCAATAAAATTTTTAAAGGATGTAACAAAAACTGGCTTTCAATATCTGTTTCATTTTTCAGTTTTTCGTACAATACCCTTTCGTGAGCAGCGTGTTTGTCAATAATAGTAAGACCGTTATTTGTTTCCGCAAGAATATAACTTTTATTAAATTCTCCTAAAACATTGATAAAAAGTTTTTCCTCTTCATTTGGAACAGGATTTTTAACAGGCTGTATATATCTGAAATCTGCCTCTATATGCTTGGAAAAATTTTTTTGTGATATAGAAGGAATTTCAAGTTGCTTTAAAATAGGAGAAGGGATTGGTTTTTTTGTTTCAATATATTCCGTTAAAGAAATATCTGTATCGTCAAGCAATTCAGCTTTTGTTTCAAAAGTTTCAGCTTGAGTATTAAAAAACAAATCATTATCAAACTTGGGTTTTAGCGATATATCCTCTGTTTCCTGTTCAATCCTGAAATCATATAATAATCCGTTTTGTATAAATGCGTTTTTAATTGCAAAATATAATGTATTATTAACATCTCTTTCATTTGCAAACCGTACTTCTGCTTTTGCGGGGTGAATGTTAACATCAACCAAAGACGGGTCAACTTCAATAAACAGTACACAAGCCGGAAATTTACCTTGCATAATCAAGGAGTGATATGCTTCCTCAATGCTGCGACGTAACATCAAAGAATGTACATATCGTTTATTTACAAAAAAATTCTGTGCTTTACGTCTGTTTCTTGCGTATAACGGTTTAACTGTATATCCGTATATTTTAACATTTTTATCGTAATATTCAACAGGTATCATATCACCGGCAAAATTTTTACCGTATAATGCCCTTATAGTAGTAAATAAATCATTGACAGCCGGAGTATTCCATTCCAAATTACCGTTATTAATAATCTGAAATGCAATTTCAGGGTGAGAAAGTGCGGCTTTTTCAACAACATTTATAACAGCCGCCGCCTCGGAATTATTATTTCTCAAAAATTTTCGTCTTGCGGGAACATTGTAAAAAAGGTCACGAATTACAATATTTGTACCGTCAGCACAGCCACATTCTTCATAAACTTCTTCAACACTACCGCAAATTCTGTATTCTGTTCCGAGATTATCTTCTTGACGTTTTGTTGTAAGTTCAACCCTTGAAACCGCAGAAACAGAGGCTAAAGCCTCACCTCTAAAGCCTAAAGTTGTAATTTTATCCAAATCATCTTTAGCACTGACTTTACTTGTTGCGTGACGCAAAAAAGCCAAAGGCACATCTTCATAAGACATACCGCAACCGTCGTCTGTTACACGCATAAAACGTATACCGCCGTTTTTAATTTCAACAGTTATTCGTTTTGCACCGGCGTCAATGGCATTTTCAACCAATTCTTTTATAACAGATGCAGGGCGTTCAATTACCTCTCCTGCGGCTATCAACTCAAATATACTTTTATCTAATAAATTTATCATATACCCAACTCTTCGGTAAGGGAATATAGAAATTCCTGACATTCCCTTGCACTCAATTCATCAACATTAATCTTTCTTAATTTATTAACTATCTCTTTCTCTTTAATACTCTCAAAAGACTCTTGTAAATCTTTAGTTTTTACAATGCCCTTATTATGTTCATTTTCCAATTCGGATAAATATCCTTTTGCTTTTTTAATAACTTTTTCAGGTAAACCGGCTAATTTTGCAACCTCAACACCGTAACTGTCGTCTGCGGGACATTCAACTATCTTACGCAAAAACCTTATACTGTCACCGATTTTTTTAACAGAAACACTGAGATTTTTAACACCGTCCATTTGAGAAAGATTAGTTAATTCATGATAATGGGTTGCAAAAAGTGTTTTACAACCTAATTTTTTGGAATTACAAATATATTCCGCGACAGCCCTTGCAATACTTATACCGTCAAAAGTAGAAGTACCTCTGCCTATTTCGTCAACCACCACAAGTGAGTTTTTTGTTGCATTATTTAAAATATCCGCAACTTCACTCATTTCAACCATAAAAGTAGATTGCCCTGCCGTTAAATCGTCACTTGCACCGATACGAGTAAAAATCTTATCGCAAACGGAAATTTTTGCATAAGCCGCAGGGACAAAACAACCAATCTGTGCCATTAAAGTAATAAGTGCAGTTTGTCGCATATAAGTAGATTTACCCGACATATTAGGTCCTGTTATTATAGCCATACGAGTATTATTACTGTCAAGATAGGTGTCATTGGGTACAAAAATTTCACCGTCTAAAATCTTTTCTATAACAGGGTGACGTCCGTCTTTTATGGATATGATACCATCTATGGCTATTTCGGGTTTGATATAATCATTTTTTGCACTAACCTGTGCAAAAGAACAGATTAAATCTAATAAAGCCAAAGCCTTTGCAGTTTTTTGAACAGTAGCAAGATGTAAAGAGATAAAATCTCTAATTTCAATAAAAATATCCGTTTCAAGATTAACGGCTTTATCTTTTGCACCCAAAAGATCATTCTCAATCTGTTTGAGTTCGTCAGTAATAAAACGCTCACAGTTAGAAAGTGTTTGTTTGCGAATATAATCAGATGGAATTAAATCATAATAACTCCTTGTAATCTCCAAATAATATCCGAACACTCGATTATATCCGATTTTAAGTGGTTTTATACCCGTTCTGTTTCTCTCACGTTCCTCAATTTCAGAAAGAATTTTATCGCCGTTGTTAATAATATTTCTTAATCTGTCAAGTTCTTCATTATAACCGTCTTTAATAACTCCGCCATCCGTGTGTTTAACAGGAGCTTCCTCAAATATTGCAGTATTTGCAATGTCGGCAATCTCTTTAAGAGTTGATATATCTCTGTTAATATTTACAATCAACTTGCTTCCAAAATTGCCGAGAATATTTTTAAGTTCAGGTAAAACTACAGCAGTATCCGCAATGGCTCGTATATCTCTGGGAGTTGCGGACTTACACATTACCCTTGTCATAAGTCTTTCTAAATCCGAAATTTCTCTTAACATATCGCTTATATCCGCACAGAAAACAGCGTTATTAAGTAATTCTTCAACGCTGTCCAGTCTTTCGGATATTTTTACGGGTGAAAGCAAAGGCTGTAAAATAGTTTGGCGTAATAAACGTTTACCCATTGAGGTTTTGGTATTATCCAAAACCCAAAGTAACGACCCTTTACGTTCTTTAGAACGAAGTGTTTCCGTAAGTTCCAAATTGCGGCAAACATTCAAGTCCAAAGCCATATAATTTACGCCGTCAAGGTCGGTTATTGCCGTAAACTGCCCACTGATTTGTTTATGTGTTTCCGTAATATATTCAAATATTCCGCAAACAGCATTTCTTCTCTCATCATTTGCCAATTGTTCAAATTCATAGATATTTTCTTTTAAATGTTTTTGAACATTATTATATTGTGCAGAAACGTCAAAACAATCGCTGTCACGCAAAGAAATACAGCATTTCAGTTTTAACTTTATAAAATCTGTTACTACTTTCAAAGACAATACCGCATCATTTATAATTATTTCAGAAGGGTGGTATCTTGAAAGTTCATTAATAACGTCTATCTCTGTTTCTTTTTTGCAAACAAAAATCTCACCTGTCGAAATATCGCAAAAGCACAACGACTTAACGGAATTTTCGGCAAAAATTCCGCAAATATAATTATTGGTACTCTCGTCAAGAAAAGAGCTTTCAACGAGCGTACCGGGAGTAATAATGCGAACAACATCACGCTCAACAAGTGCGTTTTGTCCCGCCTGTGTCAATTGTTCACATATTGCAACAGAAAAATTTTGGTCAAGCAATCGTTTGACATCGGTTTCATATGAATGATACGGAATACCGCACATAGGAGCACGTTCCGTCAAACCGCAATCTCGTCCTGTTAATGTCAAGTCAAGAAGTCTTGAGGCATTTATTGCATCGTCAAAAAACATCTCATAAAAATCCCCTAATCTGAAAAAGAGGATATGATTAGGATATTGCACTTTCAACTTATGCCATTGCCGCATTACAGGCGTTATTTTTGTTACATCTATCTCTTGAAAATTCACTTATAACACCCGATTAATGACAGCCTGCACAGCTTGAACAGCTGCCGCCGCAAGATGAGGTTGTGGGGCAAGTTTCCGGGTCTTCACCGTTAGCGGAATAGTTTATAACAGTATCAATCTGTGAAAGTAAGTCGTCAAATTCTGTTTTAGCGGCTTGAAACATTGCCATATTCTCATTAGTCATAAGTTTTTCGTAAAGAGCTTTAACCTCTGCATTTAAATCTGCAATCTCATTGGGGTCGTTGTCTTTACCTCTAACCTTGCTGTTAAGATTAATGCGTTTCAAGTTAAATTCATTTATCATAGCTTGTAACGCCTCATCATTATCATTAGCATCATTGCATTTTTTATAATTGATATATCTCTCGTCTGCCTGTAAAGCCTTACCTAACTCTCTTGTTGCTGTAATTACATCCATTATATTACTTCTCCTTTTAAATAAATACTTTTTTGTCCTGTTATTTTAACTTCAACAATATTACCCTCTTCTATAGTCTTGTCAAGTTCAACCATAATCATACCCTCAGTACGTCCGATATTATTTTCTTCAACTAAAACTTTAACTGTTTTGCCCACAAGCAACCCATTATTCTCAAGAGATATTTTTTGCTGTAAAGCAATAAGTCTTGCCATACGTTCTGTTTTTTCTTTATGAGTAATACTGTCGAGATAATCTGCGGCTTTAGTTCCCGAACGTTTCGAGTAAATAAAATTATAGATATTATTATATCTTACTTTTTCAATAACTTCAAGTGTATTTAAAAAATCTTCTTCTGTTTCATTCGGAAATCCCACTATTATATCACTTGTAAAAGCAACTTCGGGTATTTTTTTCTTTGCATAGTCAATTATTTCAAAATATTTCTCTCTTGTATAGTTACGATTCATACGTTTTAAAACATCATTACTGCCGCTTTGAACAGGTAAATGTATGTGTTTACATATTTTTCCACATTCTGCAACTGTATCAATCAATTCTTTTGAGCAGTCTTTAGGATGAGATGACATAAATCTAACCCAAAAATCTCCTTGTATGTCATTTATTTTTTTCAGTAATAAAGGAAAATCATAAGCATAGGAGTTTACATTCTGACCCAAAAGCATTATTTCTTTATATCCTTTTGAAACAAGTTCGGTAATTTCTTCAAGGATTTTTCCAACCTCACGAGAACGCTCCCTTCCTCGAACATAAGGTACAATACAATAAGTACAAAAATTATTACATCCATACATAATCGGAACGGAAGCTTTATATTTACTCTCTCTGACTTGACCTAACCCCTCATCAGTTTCCGTATTAAGCTCGAAATATTCTTCATTATACTTATTTTTCTTTATATCTGCCAACATTTCCGGCAGTTTGGATATAGCCGAAGTGCCGAAAATTATATCAACACAAGAATAATGTGCTTTCAGTTTTTCAATAGTTTCCGGTTCATTCGCCATACACCCGCAAAGACCTATAATCAAATTTTTATTACGTTCTTTGAAATATTTCGCACGACCGATATGCCCGAAAACCCTGTTTTCGGCATTTTCTCTCACAGCACAGGTGTTAAACAATATTAAATCCGCTATTTCAGGTATATCTGTTAATTCATATCCTATATTTACAAGTTGGGATTTTATTTTCTCTCCGTCAGCTACATTCAACTGACAGCCGAAAGTCTTTACAAACGCTAACATTAATTATCCTCTTTTTAGTAATTTCTTTTTGCAAAAACAAAACCGAATTACTATATTCATAAACTCGTCCATTGTAACATATACTTAAATATATGTCAAGAAAGGAATGTTAAAATTGAAAAACTTATTTTTAATAGTCGCTTTATCTGTCTTTTTAACTGCCTGTTCCGATTTTCAAACAGCCGAAAAAATCGAAACAACAACCGTTTCACCCGAAAATTTATCTCTGCAATATGAAAGCCCTATTGAATATCCGAGAAAAAACTTACAGGAAACGTCTAAAGAGGAAAATAATATAATTAATTATACAATACAAAACGGCACTTGGTTTACTTATATGGAATTATCTGATATGCTTGCAAATACAACAGAAGAAAACTTTAAATCAGATATAAAAGAGCATTTTGAAAACGCAAAAAATCAAGGTATCAACACAGTTTATGTGCAAGTCCGAGCGTTTTGTGATGCCTATTATAATTCACAAATTTTTGAAAAAGCTTATAATAATGACTTTGACCCACTTGCAATTATGGTTGAAACAGCACATTCGCTTAATCTTTCCTGTCACGCTTGGATAAATCCTCTGCGTGGAAAATCAGAAATAAACGTTGAGGCAATGAAAGAGTATTTTGAAAACGTAAA
Source organism: Oscillospiraceae bacterium (assembly GCA_031262245.1). GTDB lineage: Bacteria > Bacillota > Clostridia > Oscillospirales > Ruminococcaceae > BNZF01. The sequence continues at coordinate 6,657 of JAISIJ010000093.1, forward strand.
CGGAAGATATTACCTCAACCCTGTCTATGAAGAAGTCAGGAATTTTATTTGCAATGGGGTAGGGGAGATAATAGAAAATTATAATGTTGACGGTATACAAATTGACGATTATTTCTATCCCACAACTGATGAAAGCTTTGATATTTCCGAATATGACGGCATTTACGAGCTATCCGATTGGCGTCGTGAAAATATAAATAAACTTGTTTCAGGAATTTATTCCACTATAAAAAATAAAGACGAAAATCTGCGTTTTTGTATCTCTCCGCAAGGAAATATTTACAATGATTATAATGTCCTCTACGCAGATGTTGAAAAATGGTGTACCGAAAAGGGATATTGTGACTATATTATTCCGCAACTATACTATGGATTTAAAAATCAAGTTTGTCCCTTTGAACCTACTCTCCAAAAATGGATTGATTTAACATCAAACGGTTGCGTATCATTATCTGCCGGTATTTGCACATATAAAGTCGGAAAAGAAGATACTTTTGCCGGTTCGGGAAAAAATGAATGGATAGAAGATAAAGACATTCCCGAGCGTCAGATTGAAATAATAAAAAGTAAAAATATTGGATTTTCCATCTATGATTAAAATAGTATTAAAAAGAAAGTACTTGAAATAATTTTCAAGTACTTTTTGTATTATTGTATAGGAAGATTAGTAACTTGACCAAGCAGATAATTGATTAAAGAAGTTAAATCCGCAGAATCTATTTTTGTTGCAGAATCACCTGTTTTATCACATTGAGCATTTTCAATAGCTTCAGCGTTAAGTTTTATATTACCTTTAAAATATTTAGCAAATAAAACAATATCATCCATTTTTCCGGCTATGCCGTCACCATTAATATCACCGTAATTTGCACCGCCTCCGGCAGTAGTAATTTTGGTAGTTGTTGTAGAGGGCGGCTTAGTAGTTGTTGTGATAGGTTTAGTAGTTGTTGTTGTACCGCCGCCGGTATTACCGTAATATTCATTCAAAGACTGTCCGTTAGCACCCAAAGCAACTTCGTGGTCAAGTCCGATAAATTTACCGCTGTCGTCTTGCCAAAGCGAGGGTTCAACAAGTTCGTATTTCGCAGTAACCCAAGTAGACCAGTCATTATCAACAAGTCCGCCTGTGTCACCCGAATCGGGATTATAGCACCAGAAAGTAGCGTTAATATGATTTTTTGTCATATAATCACGGAGAATCTCTCCCCATTTTTGGTCAGCTAAAGTACCGCCCTCTGCAACAGTTTTTAAACCCCATTCGCCGATAAGGAGCGGTGCAATATGTTCAGCATCAATATATGCCCAAGAATCATACCAATATTCGTCAAGTAAAGATTGTTCTGTAAATACACCCGCTTTAGCATCATATTCTCCATCAGCATTAGGAGATTCGGGAGCCATATGGAACCAAGTTTGTGCATACACAGTAGGTCCGTAATCGTGGGGAGAATAAACAACCTGTGAATTACCCGATGCACCTGTTATTGTAATAGGATGTTCACGGACACCGCGTAAATTACCGCCCCACCAAGCACCGTAATAATTTTCAGGAGCACCGTATCCTCCTACAGGAGAAGACCAAGTCTGCCCCTCCTTAGGATAAACCTCAATACCCTCTATCATAATAAGTGCATTGGGGTTAACTTCCATTATAGCATTTCCACATTTTTCAGCGGCATATTTCCAGTTAAATTCGTCTGTTGAACTATCCCACTTTGCTCCTTTACCCGAAAGAGTATCTGCCGCTTTTCCGTGAGGTTCATTTTTGAGGTCATATGCAATAATAGTATCGTCATTGGAATATTTATCCGCAAGCCAAACAAGACTGTCTTCCCAAAGTTTAGAAGTAATTCCCGCTTTGCCATACCATAATTCATAGTTATGTCCGCTGTTGTTTTCGTCGGGAGAGTGAATGTCAATCATAACTTTCAAGCCCAGTTCTTTACACCAGCCCATAATTATATCGAAAATTTCCATTGAGCTCTTCGGCTCGTCAGCAGTTCCCGGAACAACAAACTCCGCATTACAACCAACATCGTTATAACCATCAGGAGCGGCAACCGCAATAGACCCGACAGCGTGAGGAGCACCGTTCATCCAAGAAACAAGTAGCTCACTTGAAATCGGCACACGCAAGAGATTAAAACCGTGGTCAACAATACCTTTTAATTGGTCGTGAACACCGGCATCAGCGTGTCCGTTGCCGTCCGCATCAGTAGTACCGAAAGACCAAGCACCGTGGAAAACATTTTCGGAACAGTTAAATCCAAACCAGTTTACACCTGTCAAACGGACTTCATCACCATTCATATCCACAATTAAATCTTTATCTGTTGTAAGCCAGTCGTCATTCCAAGTATCAACAGCGGCAGAAACAGTTAAATCAGTTTTATCATATTTATTGACAACACTACTCGTCAACAAACTTGCACCCGCAATTACCAAAGCACAAGATGCGGCTATTACTCTTTTATAACTGTAATTTTTCACTTATAACATCTCATTTCTATCTACACATATTTATAAAGGAAGTTGTTTAACTTCACCGAGCAAATAACTGATTAATGCAGTTAAATCGGAAGAATCTATTTTTGTTGCAGAATCACCGTTTGTATCGCATTGAGCATTAGCAATAGCTTTAGCGTTAAGTTTTATGTTACCTTTAAAATATTTAGCAAATAAAACAATATCATTCATTTTACCGGCTGTACCGTCACCGTCAATATCACCGCAAACCACATCACCGCCTACAGTAGTAATTTTAGTAGTTGTTGTGGTTGGCGATTTAGTCGTAGTTGTTGTAGGCGATTTAGTTGTAGTAGTAGGAGGTTTAGTAGTTGTACCGCCTCCACCGCCGCCGGTTATATTGTAATGGTCATTCAGAGAAACACCGTTTGCACCCAAAGGCACTTGGTGGTCAAGACCGATATAATTACCACTATCGTCTTGCCAGAGCGAAAGTTCAACCATACCGTGTTTCTCTTCGTCCCAATCAACTGTTCCTCCGCTACCACCAGCCAATAATCCGCCTGTGTCGCCGGAATTGGTGTTATAACACCAGAAAGTCGCATTGATTTCCTCTTTTGTCATATAATCACGAAGAAGTTCCATCCATTTTTGGTTTTTACCGCCGTCCATATGACCGCCCCACTCACCTATAAGCAAGGGTGCAATATTTTCAGTATCAATATATGCCCAAGTATCATACCAATAATCTTCTAAGAGAGTTTGTTCGGTAAAATCTTTATCAAACCAAGTTTGTGCATAAACAGAAGGTCCGTAATCGTGAGGAGAATATACGAGTTGTGAATAACCTGTTTCAGGAGAAACGCAGGAAATAGGATAATCACGAACACCACGCAAGTTACCGCCCCACCAAGCACCATAATAGTTAGAAACAGAAGTTTCGGCGTGTCCGAATCCTGCGGGAGCTTTCCAAGGGTCGCCTGTCCAAGGTGTTCCGTTGCCGTCAGCAACTTGATTGCCTATTTTTGCATAAACCTCAATACCCTCAACAACAATCAAAGCATTGGGATTTACTTCAAGTATAGCATTACCGCAAGTTTCAGCCGCATATTTCCAGTTCCATTCGTCAGTTGAACCGTCCCATTTTGCACCTTTTCCTGCGGCACAATCGTCACCCTTGCCGTGAGGTTCGTTTTTCAAGTCATAAGCAACAAGTGTATCGTCATTGCTGTATTTATCAGCAAGCCAAACAAGACTGTCAATCCATTCATCCGTACCCATCATACCGATTTTTTCACCGCTGATAGTTTCGGAATTACCCGCAAAACCATACCACAACTCAAAGTTATGTCCGCTGTTATGTGATTGAGTTGAATGGACATCGACCATAACTTTAATGCCCATTTCTTTACACATAGCCATTAATTGTTCAAACAGGAACAGAGAATTTTTTGAGCCTTGCCCTGTTTCGGGGTCAATAAGTTCAGGGTTTACAACTGTACCGCCGCCATTATAAGCAGTAACACCGCTTGAGGCAAGTGGGTCGCCAATCATCCAAGAATAAAGTAACTCAGTAGAAACAGGCACACGCAACAAATTATAACCGTGGTCAACAATGCTTTGCAGTTGCACCTTAACGTCAACGCCAAGCCAAGAATAGTGAATAACATTTTCAGTACAGTTAAATCCAAACCAGTTTACACCTGTAAGTCTGACTTTATTACCGTACATATCTTTAATTTCGTCACCCTCACAATGCAACCAGTCATCGTTCCAATCGTCAACCGCCGCCGAAACTGCCAAATTCGCTTTGTTATTAATAACAGTATTAATAACGCTATCCGAGCCGAAACTTGCACCTGCAATTATCAATGCACAAGCTGCAGCAATTATTTTCTTGTAACCATATGTTCTCATTTTATTCCCTCTTTCAGTCCTTTTGATAGTAATATATAAATAATTACTTATTAAAAACTATTTTTTATGTATAATAACTATATATAGTAGTATTATATAAATAAATATAGCCTTTGTCAAGTATTATTTATAGTTTTTTCTTTGTTATTTTTGTATGCTTTTATGATATGTAATAAAAGACACACCGAAGTGTGTCTTTTTATCATAGTCAGTATTAGTACTATAGTGCGAATTAGCCCATAAGTTGGAGAGCTTGTTGAGGACGTTGATTTGCTTGAGCAAGCATAGATTGAGCAGCTTGAACAAGAACATTGTTCTTGGTGTATGCTGACATTTCTTTAGCAACGTCTGTATCTCTGATACGGCTGTTAGCAGCACTGATGTTTTCAGATGCAGTATCCAAGTTGTTAATTGTATACTCTAATCTGTTTTGATAAGCACCGAGTTGAGCTCTTTGTAAAGAAACGGTATTGATAACTGTTCTGAGAGCCTCAGCAGCAAGAGATGAAGATGCTTGAGTAGAAATATTGATTGTATAGCCGGAAACGCCGCCACGAGAACCACCGGAAACAGATTGAGTTCTGTTCCATTGGATTAAACCACTTGTAGAACCGAGGTTAGCCTTAACAGAATTATCACCGTTGGTGTATGAAGAGATAGCATTAAAGAGAGCAGCTGTTGAGAAGTCAATAACGGAAATTGTCAACTTATCAGCTTGACGTGAAGTTTCACCGATTTGAAGAACAAGACCGCTTGTAGCACCAATGTTCATTGATGCAGCAAATGTTGTAGAATAACCTGTAACACCATTAAGAGAGAAAGCATCTTTAATACCGCTTGTAGCAGCAGTAGTGGTATGTTGAAGTTTGTTGTAACCTGTTGTGGAAAGAGAACCGTCTAACAATTTAACGTTGTTGAAGTTAGCTGTGTTAGCAATACGGTCAATTTCAGCAGCCAATTGGTCCATCTCAAGTTGAAGAGCATCACGGTCAACACCGGAAGCACCGATAGCACCTGAGTTAGCTTTAGAGTCTGTAGTACCGGAAACTGATTGATAGGTACCGTTAGCGGATTTTTCTGAAATCTCAACCATACGATTTAACATATCGTGAATTTCGCCGATATAGCCTTCTGCTGTTTGAATCAATGAAACACCGTCTGCAGCGTTAGCAGATGCTGTATCGAGAGCTTTGATTTGAGCTTTCATTTTTTCTGAAATTGCAAGACCTGAAGCATCGTCAGCAGCTTTGTTGATTTTAAAACCTGATGACAATTTTTCCAATGAGCTGTCAAGAGCCTTGTTGTTTCTGCTTAAGTGCTTTGTTGAGTTTAACGCACTAAAGTTTGTTCTTACTACCATTCCCATGATAATACCTCCGTGATTGTTTTTATTTTGACTGAATTCCTTTCAGCCTTGCTTTTTTTGTATAAGCCTGTACGGACTTACACCTTAGGAATATTCTTATGAATATTCTTTCAAATAAAAATTTTTATTTGAAACCACAACAAACATTATCTGTTTTCAAAATACTTACTGCAGGTCATATTCGGAAAAAGAAATATTCTTTGCGGTGTCAATAACATTATCGTCACAAAAACGACTTAGTAAAGTGTTTTATTATACAAATAAAACAAAAATATTTGTTCAAAATAGCTAAATTATGAATATTTTTTGAATAAAACTATATGTTTTACTAAAATATAACCCTATCCGAAATAAATCAGCCTGCATATTTTTCTTCACTTGCTCTTACACGACGAATTTCCTCACCTTGAATCTTAAAAAGGAAATTGCAAAGAGGGTCGGTATCATCATTTTCATTGAAAAGGAACGCACAACCATATTCATAACGTTGATTGTCTTTTTTTGTATTATCATTCAAGCCGGGATTTTTGATTGATAATTTATCTTTTTCTTCTGCAATTGCCTCTTCAACTTCTCTGACTTGTTCGGGTTTAAAATCAGTTTGACCGCTGTCAACAGCTTTTTTAGCATCTTCACGCAAGTCTTTTCCGAAACTTTCTTCAATCGCTTTACCGATAGGAATACGACGCATAACACGGCATTGACAGCAATATGCACGCCCTTGAAGATTAAGCTCAACCCAAATAACATCACCGATTTCGGGCGGTGGGTCCATTTCAATACGCAAACCGCTTAAACTCATATCCCTAATGTTAACAGGCAATTTGCGTGCAGTATCAAGGTCGCCTTTTTCATAAACAAAAGCTGTCAACTCTAAGTTAACTCTGAAAAACTGACGACGGTCGTGGTCGGCAAGCTCAACAATTTCCACGATTTTCATAAAATCATTTGTAGAAGTAAACACTGTTCCCAGTATTACACGGAAACCTTTTTTTGTATTAAAAACGTTTACTTTTATCCTTGCCCCTGTTCGCAATTGTTTCAATGAATCCGTTTTCTTAACGATTTTGATATACTCGCCGGTAATTTCTTCAATCTTACCAGTTGACATCAATTCATTTTCCATTGTTTTAATCTCGCAAACGGACATTAAGTAATCGGCTGAAAGCGGAGAAACCGCCTTATCTTTCTTCTTAAAAATTCCCATATAAGAAAATGCCCCTCTCAAATCTAACACTACTCATTAGCTATTTTACTACATTTATAAAGTGCCTGTCAATAAAATATCAATTTTTTCTATAGGTTTAATCAAAATAAGCAAAAAATTTGATTAAAAACACTCCTTATGTAAGCAATATATACAAAACCGATTATTTATTACCAAAATTTATACATAAAAACTATAAATCATTGTTTTCGCTGTCTGTTTTAAATCTGTCCAATTTAAGTCTTGAGTAAATATTCTCCTTTGTGGCTTGCTTTATTTCAGCAGAAGCTTTTACCAATTGTACATAAATTGCAGCAATAACTTCATATAGTTCAGGAGGAATAGCGTTGCCTACCTCAAGCATACAAAGCAACGAGGCGGTACTGTCGTCACGAAAAACGGGGATACCGTTTTGTTCGGCAATATCAATAATCTTATCTGCAACTTTACCATACCCCGATGCTATTACAACAGGAGCAGAATCAGTTTCGGGAGTATATTTTAAAGCAACTGCCTTGTTCCTTTTGTTTTTAGCCATATATCACCTAAAAATAATCATATTCTTACATCAACACCGGTGCGTTTATAGGGTAAAGTCTTAAAAACCTGTATAAGAGAACGTGTTTCTTTCATCATCTCAAAATTTATTTCACCGAAAGTATATTCCGAAAAACTGACACATTGCCGCAACTGAGGAGAAATTTGTGCAAATTGCTCGGCATATCTCGGCGGACAAAAAAGTGTCAAATCTATTTTTTTATCATATACAAATAATTCCGTTTCAAATTGCCCTATACCCTCAATATCAAAAATAATAAGCAAATGAATGTTTCTTCCGTCCTTAGAGCTTTTATTACTTTCACCCTCTGCATTTGGATTTATCCAAATTTCAGCAAAAGACTTCATATCCATATACTCAACAGGAATAATATAGTGGAGTAGGGGAGTATAGTTACAAGGCGAAGACAAAAGGCTGTGGATAATTTTATCAACACTCTGAGGATTTACTTTTATAATATCATCATCAGAGGCACATTTTTCAATAATATTCGACAAAATCTTCATAACTTCAGAATCTTCGCTTGTAATACGACCGTTCTGAAGATTATTGATAAAACTGTGAACTTGTGCCAAAAAAGCATTTTTAGTTTCCGTACCGTCTAAAAGTGTCAACATATTACGAATACTTTCCATAAGATAGTCAACATTTGTATTATATCTGGAAAGATTGTAGTTAATTATAGAAACAAGTTTTGCAGTTTCATTGTTATACAGCAAACTACTTTCAATATCTTTAATCAGCAATTGTACTTGCTGTTTAAGTGAAGAAAATTGCTCTGCTGCATTAGGCATCGAAAACTCTTCGGACATCTGAGATAATCTTCCGCCCAAAGTATTGCTTGCTTTCAAATTATCCGCAAGATATTTAAGATTATTGCTTATCGCTCCCAAAATATCACTACGGCTCATATCATTATTCAATGCTTTCAACAAATTTGCAATACCATACTTCATTTTATCATTATTAGAACCCAATTGCAAAGTTGCTCTTAAAAAGTCGAATAAACTGCCCTTAAAAGACGTTGAAGAACTCTCCTGCTTTTTTAATTCCTTGGAAATATCCTCGGGTTTTATCAGCAAAGACGAGAAGAGTTGTTCTATTTCAACAGTTTTTGTGCGAGTGTTCATTGGCAGAAGTTTAATAATCTCCTGCAACATATATATGTTTTTTAAAAAACTGACAGTAACGGCAGGGTCTTTCATCAGGTTCATCAGTATAGTGGGTTTACCGTCGGAATCTATCAGCTTATTATTTTGTTCGTGGAGATTTTCGTCTTTTCCCACACCGATAATTCTTGTGGGCATTTCATTTGGATTAACATTATTAACCGAACTTATCCCCGCCGCCGCTCGTGTAGCATTTATCTGTTCCCGTTGTTGAACGGGAGTTGATATTTTCAGAAAATCAGCCATTAATTACATTACACCCTTTATGTTAATTACGCAGTGTATTTGTAAGGTCCTCTATTTCGTCTGCAGTTGTAACAATTCTTGCATTAAACTGGTAAGCACGTTGAGTTAAAATCATATCGGACATTTCTTTTGATAAGTCAACATTAGATTGTTCCGTATATCTTCCCAACAGAGTACTGAATCCGATTTCGCCCTCACCCTCGGGAGCAGCCTGTGCCGTCCCGGAAACATCCGATTCCAAATACCTTGTTTCGTCTATTCTAATCAATCCGTTAGGATTATCAAAAGTAAACATTCCGATTTGGGGGTCAAGTTCTTCAAGATTAACAACATCGGTAACAGTTCCGTCCTCGGCGACTTTATACGGAATTTGTATTCTTTCCCCGTTTCTGTTCAACACATATCCGCCGTCGGCAGTAACTAAGTAATTAGCATCTTGTTCAATACTTATATCAAAGGTACCGTTTCTTGTATACATCAAGTCACCTTGATAATCCACGGCAAATAAAGCGTCACCTTCAATTGCATAATCCAACTGATATTCCGAAACAAGCACCGCACCTTGTGTATACAACATATCCTGACCTATCGGACGTACACCTCTACCTGTTAACTCTGCCGACAAAGGGTCTTTATCTCTGTTATTCTCCACATATTCACGGTTCTTATTTATATCCATAGACGAAAACATCAAATCTCTGAAAGCTGTTTTCGTTGATTTATATCCCACAGTTCCCACATTTGCAACATTATGTGCAATTACATCAAGGTCATATTGGTAAGTTAACATTCCACTCTTACCCGTATTCATCATTATATTAATGACCCACACCTCCTATTATCCCTTAGATTTAGTTTGCCTCTGCAACATTTAGGGTTATTACTCCCTCACATTCACTTAATATTGATTAACAGGGAATTTTTCCTTTTTTCTTTTCCACTCTTGTGGCTATATATTATTTTTAATGTCCTCTGCTACTTTTAGGGTTATTACTCCCTCACATTCACTTAATGTCCATTATTTCTCACTCCGCTAATCACTGCAAATAAAAATCGGTAAACGTGAGGTAGCAATAACCCTAAAGGTAGCAGAGGAAAATGAAAAAGCAAAAATAGTGAAAGGTGTGGATAATAAAAATTACATTACGCTGCAAAGCTCGGTAGATTTTGTATTCATTTGGTCCATTACTTTAAGAGCAGTCGAGCAAGCAACAAGAGCATTTTGTGTTTCCAATACTCTTTCATATTCAGAGTTCATATCTATATTTGAACGTTCAAGAGTATTTTGAAAAACTGTCGGTGTATTAACATCTTGAACATCATTTGAAACAAACATACCATTAGAGTATTTTTGCATACTATTTAAATCATTAGGCTGTGTAATGTACAATTCTCCGGCATAGTTGCCTAAATTGTCCCAAACCATACCTTGGTCATTAACGGTAACATCAGCACCGCCCACATATATATCCCCAACGACAACGTTTCCGTCCTCTCCCATAACCTTACCCTGAACTCTGCCGATTTCGGGCAAAATCAAATATCCCTCCGAATCAATATCAAAGTTGCCATTTCTGGTGAGATATGTATGCTCATTACCTTTTATATTGAAAAAGCCCTCACCTACAAGTCCCATATCATAAGGATAACCTGTTTCCTCAAGCGAACTTGTTTGAAAATCAGTAATAACCTCATCTACTTGGAGCAGAGGAGAATTTTTACCTATATGGGTTTTGTAGCCTTTTTCAAAACGTGTCATATATTCATAGTCAAAAGTGGTGGTCAAAGTTCTTTCGGTTTTATATCCCGGGGTTTGAGAATTAGCGAGATTATTTGCAATAGTATTAAGCCCTCGTTGCTGTGAAAGAATACCTGCCGCCGCAGTATAGAAACCATAGTGCATAAAAAAACCTCCGCTGAAAACAACATTTCTACTATTATAACATATTACCGAAACGTTGTCAACAAACAAACTCATAAAATTTTCAAGAAAATAATATAGATATAGTATGTACAAAAAAACATTTATAAAAAAAGTTTTTTTACATAATTTTTATAAAAAAATAAGTCTTTTTTTGTGGAAAATAAACGAAAATATTTTTTATTACATTTTCATTAAAATAAAATGAAAAAATTGTTGAAAATTATAAAAAAATATAGTATAATACTTTAGGTTGTCATATTATGTATTGATAATAATGTCTACTTGTATCAATACTGATTTTCAACTCACATATATTATCGTTATTAAAATGAAAAAATAAAGGAGGAGTTATTATGCTTTTTGATTCTATCGACTGGCGTGCAATGGAAAGCAGTTTTAAAGCTTTGAGTATGAAAGAACAAGTTATATCCCAAAATCTCGCAAATCAAGATACTCCCGATTATAAACAGGTAGAATTTAACTTCAAAAATGTGCTTGCCGACGCTCAAGGTTCTGTTGACGTTGAAAAATCAAAAGATATGGACTATGAATTTGTTGCTCAAACTTTTACCGATACATCCAGAAATATACTTATAGACGGCAACAGTGTCGATACAGACCAACAACAACTTGAATTGTATAATGTATATCTCCAACATTCAGCAATGATTACAAAAATGAACGGTGACTTTAAAAGATTCTCTACCGTTGCAACTGCCAACTTCTCTTAATTTTTATTACACGAGGTGAAAAAAATGTTAAATTCTCTTGATATATTAGGCTCTGCTCTGACTGCCGAACGTCTGAGAAGTGATATTATAACACAAAATATTGCCAATCAAAACACTACCCGAACAGCGGACGGAGGACCTTATCTGCGTAAAAATGTAGTATTTGAAACCAGAGAACTCACTTTCAACGATGCCTTGTCGGAATCTTCCGGAGGCGGTGTAAGAGTGAAAGAAATAGTTGAAAATCCCAACGCTCTTAACCCTGTTTATGACCCCACTCACCCCGATGCCAACGAGGACGGCTATGTTATGTATCCCAATGTTAACAATGCCGACGAACAAATTGACCTTATAGCTTCACTTCATTCCTACGAAAGTCAAGTTGCCGCTTTAGCGGTAATCAAAGCTATCGCCTCAAAAACCTTAACCATAGGTGAGGGAGTATAATAATTCATATGCACCATTTTATTAAAACATAGGAGGTCATAACAATGTACGTTATGCCTGTTTCTTCAGGGTCTATTATTGACCCGTTAAAATCTATCTTTGACGAAAGTACTAAATCAGTTGACAAAGTATTACAAAATGAAAACGATGATAATTCCTCAAGTTTCCAAAATAAACTCGTTAATGCCTTAAATGAAATAAAAGGTATGGAAGACAGTTCCGAACAATATTCATATGAAATTGCTATGGGAAATACTGAAAATCTTGAGGCAATGATGATTAATTCGGCTAAACTCAACACTACAGTATCTCTTGCAACAACCATTACATCTCGTGTTGTCAACACTTATAAAGAAATTCTTCAAATGCAAGTCTGATATAGGTAAAAAATAATCACTTGTCGGAAATTCCGCAGGTTTGGAGAAAATAATTATATATGAAAGATAAACTCAAAAAGTTTTGGGAAAATGTCAAGAAGTGGTGGACTGCTTTAAGTAAAGTTGTTAAAACAGCTATAATAGTCGCAGCCTCTCTGTTAGTTGCAACTTTAATCATAGTAAATATATCTAACGCTGTGAAAACTAAAAACCAAGTCAGTTACATAGTGTTATTTAAAGATATGAGTGCCTCTGAAACTACAGAAGTTGCCAAAATACTTTCCGAAAGTAAGACAGATACCAAAATAAATTCAAAAGGCGAATTAATGGTTCCCGAAAAAGAATGGGACAAGATTGCACTTGCTCTTGCCGCAAAAGGCTATCCGAGGACTACGCCCTCTTACGGTACTTTCCTTGATGACCTCTCAATGACTATGACAGATTGGGAGAAACAAGAGGCAAAAAATATCAGCCTTGAACAAAAACTTGAAAAAACTCTCTGTCTTATAGACGGCGTTACAGGTGCAACGGTAACACTCAATATCGCGACTACCAGCGACCTTGCTTGGGAAGAAAGCGAAGCTACTTCTTCTGCAAGCGTTATGCTTACCCTTGATTCTCTGTCGCCTTTTACAAACGAAAATGTTACCGCCGTAAAAAATCTCGTTGCTTTTTCTTCACAACAAATGGCACCTGAAGATGTTACGGTTATTGATGCCAAAACAGGCAAAACTTTATTAAGTACTGCCGAGGCGTTAGGTGAAGTTGAGGATACAGATAAAGACAGTTCCGGAGGTGGCGGTGTTAATCCCGCTTTAACACTTGAAGAGCAAGCTATTCAACAAAAACGTGAAATTGCTCTCGAAAAAGCTTTTGCCCAAGAGGCACGAGCTGCTGTTATCAACGTTTTAGCACCTATTTACGGTGAAGAAAATGTTGAAGCCTCTGCAACTATTGACCTTGATTATGATACCGTTATACAGGAAATAACAGAATATCTACCAACTGATACAGAAAATAATTTGGGTATTCCTACAGACGAACACGTTGCATATACTATCGACCAAGATTTACTTGTTAATGACGGAGGTATTGTAGGAGAAGATGAAAATACTGATAGTATTCCTACTTACCAAAATGACTTAGAGGGAGATATTACCTCATCTGACGGAACTTACTATCGTCGTGACACATATTGGGCAATTTCTCAAATTATCACGCAAAAAGAGATTGCAAAAGGTGCAATTAAATCGTCCTCTATAGGTGTTTCTGTTTTAGACTCAAAAAACCCCATTTTAACTGAGGCAGACAGGCTTAATTACCGTGAACTTATTTCAGCAGCTACAAATATTCCCATTGAAAATGTTTCGTTTGTAAGTAGATTTGTTGCTCCTCAATCTCAAATTCCGTCCATTTCTATCCCCAGCACTTCTGCTAAATTCAGAATGTTGATATGGAGAATTATACCTTGGCTTGCAGGTCTTGCATTTCTCATTGTTTGCCTTATCATTATGCTTGTTATTTACGGTCAACGTAAAACAAAACGTGAAGTTCGCAGAGCAGAACTTGAAAGTCAGGCAGCTATCCAAAGTTTACAAACTACTCTTGATGAGCATAAACGTTCATTGCAAGACGAAGTTGAGGCACATCAAGCCGAAACCAACTCTACAGCCAATGAAGTCCGCGATTTTGTTAAAGAAAATCCTGAAATTACTGCAGCTCTTATTAGGTCTATGCTTAGAAATGAGAGTTAGAATGTATAATACAGCATAATATCGTTAATATTTATAATAGTAGGGTGTAGAGGGAAGAGTATAACAAATAGAAAAAAATACTCTGTTTACCCCTCCTCACCTTATCTATTACCTATTACAATAATACATTTAATGAAGGGATTTTATGGTAAGAATAGTCAGAAATATAATGACGGAAAATTCAGAAGAAACTGTTAAAATCCCGGATATTCAGTTTTCAAAACCGCAAGAAGAAATTATAGACGAAACATTTATTGTTTCTCCGGAAGAACTGCAGCGATTAGAAAATGAAGAATATCTGAAAAAAGAATATGCACGTGTTTATCGTGAGGCATACGATGCGGCAACTGCACAAGCTAACTCTGATATTTCCGAAATGAAAGACCGCCTTATGCAAATTACAAACAAAGAACGTGACAATATTCTTGAACAAGCACGCAATGAAGCTCTTTATCTTAATGAGGATGCTAAAAAAGGTGCTGAAGCTATAATTGAAAGTGCCAAAAATCAATATACAGATATTTGTAAAGAGGCATATCAAACAGGATTTTCACAGGGATTCAATGACAAAACCGCAGAATTAGAAAAATTCGTTAAGCACGTCAATCTAACTACAGATAAATTAAAATCTGAAATAAATACCCAACTCAAAGATTTTGAATCGCGTATAGAGTGGATTGCAATTGAAATTGTTGAAAAAATACTGCTTGCGGAACTGTCAAAAGATAACACTATACTTGTTGATATGATAAAAGAGGCAATAAAATCCATAAGAGATGCCGATTGGATTACTGTTGAACTCTCTCAAGATTTAAAGAGTTTAAGTAAAACATTACAGGAAATTACAACAAATACTGATAATAACGCTAAAATAGAAGTTAAAGTTTTACCAAATGACACAAAAGGTTCTGTTGTATTAAAACTTGACGATAGGATTATGGATATTTCAGTTTTTACACAACTATCTAATATAAAAGACTTATTTTTAAGAGGATTTTAATAAAGGGAGTACACAATGACAGGAGCAGATTTAAAAATTAATGCAACTAAAGTTTATGAAAATTTAAGAAAATCAAAATTACTGCCTGCCGGAACAGGAGAGAGAAAATTTGTTATTTCCTGTGCTAAACCTAAACAACGTCAAGTTACTGTTTTCGGTTACGGCAACAGTAATAAAAAAGTTTTTGACGAAACCTTGGCTCTTATTTCACCTAAATTTAAAAATTCAGATGTAGACTGGATTTTTTGCGGTACTGTTATATCAGAAGAATCAATGCTTATTACTGATTTCTGTAAAAAAATAAAAGAGGGTTTTTCCGATTGGGATGGTATAAGTTTTGACGGAATATATAATTTCGCACTTTTAAAACAAGATATTGATAATTTTGAATTAGTAACAGAAAACGGTAAATTAAACGATATTTGTTTAACAGCATTATTTTTAAGGAAAAATACTATTGACCCTGATTTAGGTTTCACAAGTGCTGTTTTGAAATATATAACAGTTTTTAAAATTTCAGGTATGTCTTTGTATAACGGAAAGCTTACACGATATCATTCTGACGAATTAAGCGAAGAATATACACCTTTTTCTCTCTTGCCCTTTATAATTTCAGAGGAAAACGCTGTTGAGATATTTGAAAACAAGTTGAAATTATTAACAAAAAGAATAAAAACCAACCAAAAAATAATGGACAGAATAAACAATAAAGAGCAAAAAATTGTATTTCTATCTGTTTGTGACGGCTAAGAACGTGCCTCTATTTTTACAGGATTTGGTAATACTTTTAATACTGCAATAAATAAAGCCAAAAAGAAAGCCTTGCTTTATATATTGAATTACGGCATCACTACAGTTTGGTTAAAATTAGATGCTGCTCTTGAACCTACCATTGTTCCTTATTCACAATTTAAAAAGGAATTATTCAACTCACAAAAAGAGGGTTTTAAAAAACACGGTAATCCCGGAGCATATTCCTATCCGAAAGGTA
>JAISIJ010000402.1 GCA_031262245.1 Oscillospiraceae bacterium
TGATAAGCTCATTTTTCATTGGTGTAATTCTCCTTTTTTGTCTTGTTTTCAGTATTGTCTTTTCCTAAGGATTTTACACCACTTGATTATATTATAACGTTTTTTCGAGCAATCTGTCACGTAGCATTAAGGACGCTTTTTTATTTTCATAAAGGCCATAATTATCAGTAGTGAAAAAGGTATTTTGAGTAAATTTTTCCCACGATAAACAGCAATAACTAAATTAAAAAGTCCGCTATTCTTAATTAAAAGAATAGCGGACTTTCTTCTCGTAGAATAATATTAAAAATTATGATTAACTTATGAAGTTAACTTCATTATTTGTAATTTTTGCCTTGAATTGTTCGGCACCTTTATTCAATATAAAAATATCCTCTTCTTTATTGTAAGTAATTGCTGTGTATTCACAAGGAATAGCGAGTTTATCATCAAGCCACAAGCCGTAGAATACTTTTTGTTCGTCTTGAACTAACAGTATCCCCGGATACTGTTCACTAAATTTATCAAAACTACTCCAATCAATTAGAGAATATTCGCCAAAATCATAACTACCAAAAGGTATACTCTTTTCTCCTGTTTGAAAGTTGATTAATTCATAGGAATTATTAGAACCGCCTTGTACTATTATATATTTGTCACTATTGAACATACATACGTAAGTTCTACTGGTTTCTATATTTCCCGTTTGTTCAAATCGATACAAACTTTTAGGAGTTGCCAGATTATAGTCGATAAAATCTGTTTGACCTTTACCGTCCCTATACCCACTATTATTGCTACATATAAAGAAATCATTATGAAATTCTATAAAATTACTATAATCATAATACCCCTCCGAAGTCATTAATTCAATAATATTGCCGGCAATATCTCTGACATATAAATTATTGGATGATACATATGAAAATATGTCCTTATAGGGGGTTATATTATTGAAATATGCATCTTCTTCTATATCCAAAATTTGCACGCCTTTATTGTCAATTATTTTCATACCTACAGTCTGGGTATCACGATAATAGATATAATTTTCATTATAGGCATTTAACTCATCAAAGGACACTATCAAGTTATTGTTTATATCATATGCACAAAAATTTTTTTCATTATTGTAGGTATCCATAATATAATACATTTTCCCCATATAAACAGGTTGATAACCAGCAAAATCTTGAGTTAATGCAAGTTTTACTTCTCCTTTATAATCTATTATTCCTATTGCTTCATTTAATTTAGCAAAGATATATCCGCTTGTAAAACTAACTTTACTATCAAAATAATAATATTCATCTGCATATCCAAAAGTGCTTTGGTTCATTGGATTATCAGTAGAATATCCTGAATACAATGCATCATACATAAAATCGATAATTTTTTCGCCTTTAATATTTATTGCACCCCAATAAGCGTTTTTCTTTACAGGGATAACTTCGTTCTCAAAAGCTTCGCCCAATTCGTCATATTCAAGTGGAACAACTATTTTAGTTTTTGTCGAATTAACTAATCCGTATTTTCCCGTTGAGGGGTCTTTTGCCGAAATTAATCCAACATTATCATAAATACCGCCTAACACAAAAAAGTCAATAACTATTTTGCCGGTTGTATCTATTGCCCCCCAATATTCGTCTTTCTTTACGGCAATAACATCATTTTCAAAAACTTCACCTAATTCATCGTATTCACATGGAATGATAATTTTGTTTTTTTCCGAATTAACTAATCCGAATTTTTCAGTTGCAGGGTCTTTTGCCGAAATCAACCCGACATTATTATAACTTTTCCCTAACTCAAATGTGAGTATTTTATTTATTTCGGCTTCGTTTTCACTCGTTGACTCGTTTTTACCTGTTTGTTTATTTTTACTCGTTTGAGTAGTATTGTCTTTGTCTTTGCTTTTGTCGTCGTCTTTTTGCCTGTTGTCGTCACCACAAGCCACAAGACTTGTCGCCAAAATTCCTGCCAAAAGGACTGAAATGATTTTTTTCATTTAAAAACCTCCGTATGTTAAAAATTCAAATAGCCAAATAAAATTCTCAAGCTCTTTCTTCAATAAAGCATATTTGTTTTTGATAATTTTACATTATTATCAAATTACGATTCGCCTGAACGTTGATCTGCAAAACCTCTATAAAACTCGTCATTCTCTCCAGTCCAACGTTGTTTGGCATATTCATAATGTGAACTCCAATCTGTATTAACATAGGAATCATGATCGTGTAGTGCCGCATCTATACCATTTGCTCTATCATTTACACCGGGACTTCTATATTTATAATACTCTTTATTTTTTTCAACTTCTAACAGTTCCTTTTCTAATTCTTGTTGTATTTTTTCGTTTTCGCTATCGTGTTCTCTTTTAAGATGACTTTCATATATTTTATCTATTTTATCAATTTTTTGCATTAATGAATTTTCAAGTTTTATTTCATTATTATAAAATGCAGTCAAAATAGGCGACATTAATTTAAAATTTAAGATTATTTCACTATAGTATATAAACGAAAAAGACCAAATAAAAGCACTAAATGCGGCACCATATTTTATATATAGTGATTCTATTATTGTTTCAGCAAGTATATTTTGTGCTTCATTTATTATATAACTATGGAAAAACAATGGAACATCTCTGCAATTAGTCTCAAATTCAGGGTTATATAACAATTTATCACCCACATTTTTTCTAATAGATTTAATTGTTTCATTAACAAATTCCTTACCTAATGAAAGACCTTCTTGATGAATTACATTATTTTTTTTAAAATTGCGTTCTATATACTTAGATATGCCTTCAACACTATAATTTGAAACTAAAAAATTTTCTAAGTCTTCTTCATTCCAACGATGTGTATCATTAATTTTATGAACAACACAACAATTCGGATACACATACCAGTAATGTTTACCGGTCATTAATTTTACAAAAGTCCACAAGCCGGAATATTCCAAGTTATAGCAATTCCAAGTTTCGGAATTATATTCTTTTAATTTCTCAGCTTTAATTTCACGCATCCATTTCCACAATCTGTCGTCAGATACATATTCTTCTTCAAGATCGTGTTTTAACATTAATATTTTTTTGCATGCAGGAATACCAATTATTGCTGCATAATTGGCAAAAGTTCTCCTGTATTGTCTTTCTTTTTCACTTTCAATAAAATATTTCTCCGCACGTTCTCGGGCCTCTTGTTCAAGTTTTAACTGTTGTTGTTTTAATAATTGTCTTTCGGCTTTTGATTTGAATAGTCCCATAGAATTATCTCCTAAAATATTCATATATACTGTAAATGTTATTTTTTGTTATTATTAATGTGACACTCGTAACGGATATATTTCCAAATCCGGATTATTTTAATAAGATTATTTATTAAACAAGTACATTTCTTAATTATTTATACTGTGTATATAAATATTTCAATTAAATCTGCTTTCTGGATAATAACACGATAAACCACATTTACATGCTATATCACGATTAGGTGGAAAGCACATATTTTCTAAATATTCTTCTTCTGTATTACAGGATTCTGCAATTTTAATATTAGTTTTTACAAGAGTAATATCAGTATATAAGTTATTATAATCATCAGAACGTCCAACTATTTTTAATGCCGAAATATTTATTTTCATTAATGCATAAATAGAACACAATCCACAAGTAAAAATATGAAATCTATTGCAATACAGCATATCCGTAAGTTCCATATCATGTTGAATTTTAAATTCATTCTTAGTTGTGAAAATATATTTTTTAGCACGACGAATATTCATACATAGACTACCATATTCTTTTCTATGTTGTCCTAAACAATGCGAGTCAGAAAAAACACAGCCATTTCTCATTATAAAAATTTCATATTCTATATTAGGATTTGCTCGTACTATTTTTTCTATGTTATATAATGAAATATCTCTTGGGAATATTATTCTATCTACCCCTAAGTCATTATAAAATTTTAGTATTTGGGAATTATATATACCGCACATTGTACTGGCAATGCATTTAATTCCATATTTTTTTGCAATCAATAAAACTGCCGGTGATGATATAATTATACCATCCACATTATTTTCGGCGAGTTTATAAAAATACGTTTCTAAATGGCATAACTGTCTATCTGTATATGTCGTAGCATTAAATGTAATAAAAAGTTTTTTTCCTTTTCTATTTATTTCTGACATTATTTTTTCTATTTCACAAAAAGAATATTTATTGGCCTCAAGTCCAAAACCTGACATACGATTTAAATCTGAAAAATTCCCAAATTGTCTTTCCCATTCAACATCATAAAATCCCATATAAAATTCTTCTGCTCCAGCTTTAATAAAATTGTCAATATTTTTTATGTTATTTAAAGGAGTCATTATATTCACCATTTTACCTCCCTTAATCCAATTGGTGTATATATTTCCCTGTCAAATGATCCGTTTATAATATAATGTGAATTCTCAAAAAAGATAGCTTTTCCTATTCGTAGGAGTTTTACACCACTGTGTAAAGTATATCCAATTACAGCTTGAGAACATTCGCAGATACAAGAGTCGCTCGGTCTAAATTTATAGCATATTTCTTTAGATATCGAAGAAAATTCACAAATCTGACCTGTGG
>JAISIJ010000499.1 GCA_031262245.1 Oscillospiraceae bacterium
GGCGGTTGCCTTATGGAAAAATATCTAAAAACTAAGGCTTAATTCGGAGGTTGCCAAATGAAATTTCGTGCTCACGATACTTTTTTCATTCGTAAAGGATGGCTTACTAAGGGAATGAAAAATATACTTATTGACCCGACTGTGTTTGTTAATAAAACAAATAATCCTATGGATACTCTCGGACTCGGAGCAAATATGGTTAAATCTCTGCGTTACTGGTTACAGGCAGTAGGGTTAACACAAGAACCTAACAGCGGTCAACGCCACCAAACGCTTACGCCTTTCGGACAAGTCATATATGAAAATGATAAATATATTGAAGAACCGGGAACTTTATGGCTTTTACATTATAAACTTGCAAGCAATTTTGAAGATGCAACTTCTTGGTATTATTTTTTTAATGAGTTTAAATTAAGTGAATTTACAAGAGATGACTTTATATCTCATATCAGCAATTTTCTAAAAGAAAAAGAACCCGAAAAAATTCATTCCCTAAAAACCTTAGAGGACGATTATAACTGTATTATTAACACATATCTTCCGAGGTTTAAGTCTAACCCCGAAAAAATTAATCCCGAAAGTAATATAGACTGTCCGTTAGGCGAATTACAAATTGTTGATATTTCAAATAAGAAAGCTAAGTTGTACCGTAAATGTCAGCCTAAACCGGATACTATACATCCGCTGATAGCACTTGCGATTATCATTGACAACTTAACAGAACAATCTAAAAAAAGCAAAGAAATAAAAATATCCGACTTGCAAAATAGCTATAATAATATCGGAAAAATACTTAATTTAGATATTATAACCTTAACGAGTTTATTATATAAACTTGAAAATTCAGAATATATAAAAGTTATTCGTACTGCGGGTCTTGACGTTATTCGCCTTACAACAGAACTCGATTTTATAGGTTGCGTTAAAGAGTATTATCTTGCTATAAATGGATAAAAAAACACAAACGGAGAAAAAATATATGTCGGCAAATAAAATAACGGTTAAAAACAACTTCCAAACTTCTGTGAATATAGCCTATGACCTAAATAACAACGATAAAATAAAATCTTTTATTCCCACTTTGTCAAGTTTTTCAGTCATAGAGGATATTCTTACTTCCGTTATTTATAACAATTCAAACAGAGCAAATATTTTGATTGGGGCTTACGGAAGAGGTAAATCTCATATTATTCTTGTGTTATTATCTCTACTTTCAAAGAAAGATAAGCCTTTATTTAAGACTTTGTTAGGTAAATTAAAAGCAACCAATAGCTATCTTTATAATCAAGTTAAGGACTATATTGAAAGTGACAAAAAATTATTGCCTGTTGTAATTCAAGGTAGCAGTAACAGTTTAACACAATCTTTTCTTAACGCTTTGCAAATTACTTTGAGAGAAAATAATTTGACAGATATAATGCCTGATACTAATTTTATTTCCGCAATAAATACAATTGAAAATTGGAAGATAAACTATCCAAAAGTATATAAAGAGTTTACCAAAGCAGTAAAAAAGCCGATAAAGGAATTTTTATCGGAATTAAAAGAATGTAATTTATCAACATATGAGCTGTTTTCTGAAATTTATCCGACACTTACAGCAGGGAGTACATTTAATCCTTTTGTAGGAATGGACGTTGTAACACTTTACGAAAATGTAGTAAAAAGCCTTAAAAAGAAGGGCTATCAAGGTGTTTTTGTCGTATATGACGAATTTTCAAAATATCTTGAAACTAATATTACTAATGCAACTAACAGCGATGTAAAGCTATTGCAGGACTTTGCGGAAAAATGTGATAGGAGCAGTAATGGACAAATACATTTAATGTTGATTTGCCACAAAGACATTTCCAATTACATTGACAACAAATTGCCGAAGGAAAAAGTTGACGGTTGGAGAGGTGTTTCCGGTCGATTCAATCATATTAATTTGCATAATAATTACTCCCAAATGTATGAAATTATCAGCAATGTTATCGAAAAAGAGCCTAAGTTTTTGGCTAAATTCGTAAAAACATTTCATTTGCAGTTTGAAGATTTAAAATCTCGTTTCACCGATAACCATTTACTCGACAAAAAAAATAATTCAGAGGTTGATTATGCTGTAAACGGTTGTTTTCCTTTGCACCCATTGACAACTTTTATACTTCCCAGACTTTCCGAGAAAGTTGCACAAAATGAACGTACATTATTTACTTTTCTCTCGTCTAATTCAAGGAATACTTTATCTTCGTTTTTGTCAAGCTACAATGACGATTTTTCGCTTTTAACTCCCGATATATTATATGATTATTTTAAACCTTTGTTTCAAAAAGAACCTCCGACAACAGCAATTTACCAAAAATATAAATTAACAGAAATTATACTTCACAAGATTGAGGAAGAATTACTCGAAACTAAAATAGTAAAATCTATATCTTTAATTACAATTGTTGAGCAATATGAACGACTTTCACCTACAATTAACATCATTATCGATACATTTAAGGATAGTTTTGACGTTAAAGAAATTAATAAGGCATTAGATAATCTTGTAAAAAAAGAATGTATTGTTTATATTCGCAGAAGTAACGGATTTTTGAAACTGAAAGAAACAAGCGGTGTAAATGTACAAACTGAAATAACAAATTTCATAGAACGCAATAGAAATAC
>JAISIJ010000060.1 GCA_031262245.1 Oscillospiraceae bacterium
ATGTAAAAAATGAAAAAGTAAAACCCGCAAACAGAAAATATTTAAAAAATTCGGCATTAAAATTTTCAATCAAAATCATTACTGAAAGTAATAAAATTATTCCGCAACTTTTGCACATAAAGTGATTGTTTGCGTGATAACCACCTGAATATTGGCGATATGCAAAGAATACAGTAATATAGAATAGTGCTTGCCATACTTGACCAAAACATAATCCGATGATTATTGTAATGATTATGTCAATAACAGACGATAAAAAGGCTTCCGCACCATATTCATATATGTTTCTTCTATCTTCATCAATATCCTTATTTTTGTATAAAAAATTAACAAGAGTATGTGATAGGTTTTTCATTATTTAATTATTGCACCTTTAATTAAACCTTGCAAAATTCATATCGAACATCTACTGTTTATACTGATGTTTTCAAAATGCTAAGTTCTGATTGTGGAATTCACTCTTCGATGTCCCATTTTTATTCTTTAAAAAATATATAATTGTCGCAAGACTAAAACGGATACATCAATACCTTGACCTTTTTTTCTCATTATAGCAAAAATAATGATAAAATTCAATAGGTTACGACTTAAAGCAAACTTTTTACGACCTATATCGAACTTTTTGTATGAATATTTGTTTTTTAGTAGAATTTTGCAAAAAAGTATTGACTTTTCCGCTTAAAAGTATTATAATAATAGTAGAACATAGCCAATTTGTACGATTGTTAATAGGAGGAAATGATGTATACGATTGCTATTTGCGATGATGATTATACATTTATTAAAAAAATATCGTCATCAATTGAAGATTTTTTTGTTTCAAGAAAAATAACTATTAAAATAGTTAAGTTTAATGACGGTCAAAGCATTATAGACTATAAAGATAATTTCGATATTTTATTTTTAGATATTCAAATGCCGAGTTTATCAGGTTATGAAGTTGCTAAAATATTATCTACTAAACTCAAAGAAGAAAATACTTTACTTATTTTTTGTACTCAATTTGAAACCTCAGTAGTATATAAAGCATTTGATTACCATCCTTTTCATTTTATACGAAAAAGTAAATTTGATATTCAAATATCCGAAGTATTAATGATGGCATTGAATAAATTGTCAATTGACGATAAGAAATACTATTTTAATTATTCTGGTAAAAGTTTCAGTCTAAAAAGCAAAGATATTGTTTGTTTTATTATTTTCGACAAAGGTATAACAATATATACAAAAAATGATAAACATAGAATGTTTGGAACTTTAAAAGAACTTGAAGCAATACTTGATAATAATTATTTTATTAGAATCCGAAGTAATTGCATAATAAATTGTGAATACATTAAATCTATAAATAATAATAAAATTGAATTATTAGATGGAATATCAGTTGGACAAAATGATTTAACAATTCCAAGAGGAAAAATAAAGGAAATAAAGAAAAAAATTTATAATTTTGTAATTCTAAAAGGAGAAGAAAAATGATAGTTAAAATAGCGGAAATTTTAGCTTGTTTAGCAGAAACTTATATTAGTTTTTACTTTTTAAATAAATTTTTCGAACAAAAAAATATTTGCAATTTTAAAATAAGAACTATTACTACATTATTATTCACAATTACAGTTTTAGAAGATATATTTATATCTGAAGTCCGCAATTATGAAATTTTTTCAATGTTTTTATTTTGTTTGATAACTTTTATATATTCTGTTATTTTTTTAAAAGGTAAAATTCAATATAAAGCTTTGCTATGTGTAATTAATGTGGTTATTCACTCTGTAATTATAATTTTTACTTTAAGTTTATTTTCCGTGTTTACAGATAAAAACAATTTAGAAATTATTAATAACGACAATTATATCAGAATTATAACTCTATTTGCAGATAAAATAATATACTTTATATGTGTAAATTTAGTCCTTAGATTTACTAAAAATAAAAATCATAACTTAAATTTTATTGAATGGATTATTATACTCGTAATTTTTATTGTTTCATATATTGCTCTTTTGACCTTATGGCAATTATCAAGAGATTCAAATTTAAAGTATTCTCCGTTAGTAATTACTTCATCTATATCTCTTGGATTAATCAGTATTTTAGTATATTTTTTGCTTAATAAATTAAGTGATAATAATTATCTCCGTGAAGAATATAACTTACTGAAACTGAAAAATCAAACTGAAATAAAAATTTACAGTGAAATAAGTTCACAGTACGAAGAATTAAACTGTTTAAGACACGACTTATCACATCATCTTACAGTTATATTTGATTTTGCAGAGAATAATAAAAGTGATAAAATATGTGAATATATTTCTAATTTGCGTAATTTTAATATTTCTATTAATCCTGATGATACCGTTTATACAAAAAATAACATTATTGATTTAGTTCTTAATAATAAAATATATTTAGCAAAACAAAATAATATACCTTTTAAGTTTAAAATTAATATTACAAGTATCGATAAAATAACAGAATATTCAAATCAGATAGGTACTGTTTTAGCAAATTTACTTGACAATGCAATTAATGCTTCAATAGAAAGCGAAATAAAAACAATTGAATTAAAAATTTATAATGTAAATGATTTTATAGTGATAATAGTGAAAAATCGTGTGAATTTCAATATTATTTCTGATAATCCAAATTTAAGAACATCAAAAAGAGATAAAAACAAGCACGGTTTTGGACTTCTATCCGTTAAAAGTATAGTAAATAAATGCAACGGAACTTTTGAAATTAAAACCACAGATGATTATTTTATTGCAAATGTTGTGATTTAGGTTAGATTTTATTACACACAAAAAAAGCATTTCATTTTGAAATGCTTTTTTTGTTCGATATAAGTCGTAAAAAGTTCGATTTAGGTCGTTATATATTGAAATTTAATGTTTAAAGTAGTTAGTATATTAAAAAAGCAAAATATAACAGTATAAACATTATAGTATAAACATTATAGTATAAACATTATAGGATAATAGCACGAACAATGTCCTTATTCAATGCGAAAGTTTTTACTTTCCCTGTTTTCTTCTCAGTAATGGTAATACTGTTTAGGACGTGCTTATTGTCAAAATCATAAACATCATCCCATTTTAAACGAAGAAGAGCGGTGTATACTCCAAGCACAACTAATACGTAATTTCTGATTTGCCCATGGTGAAGATAGAAGTCTGCAAACTCACGTACTTGTTTTTTTATTGCGGATTGGTTCTGTGGTTGCCATAAAATTTCCTCCTTAGACTTATTGCTCATGTAACATATTATTGAGTTTGTTGCATTCGGCGTGGTCGTTTGGTCGAACAATTTGATCGTGAGGAGGTAGTGTCCAAAACTATAAAAACATTTAAGAGGTGCATTTATGATGAAACATGGGGTTGTTTTACAAGCGACAAATTTGTGCAAAAGTTTTACTAATGGCACAAACACAAGCTTAGTTTTGCAGAATTTGAACCTTGAAATATCCAGAGGTGATTTCACTGTAATTATGGGAAGTTCCGGATCAGGAAAATCAACACTTTTGTATTGCCTTAGCGGAATGGATAAAGTCACAAGTGGTGAAGTCAGATATTCGGACTATGTGTTCACAAATATGAAAGAGGATGATTTGGCTGCTCTTAGAAGAAGCAATATGGGATTTGTTTTTCAACAAATTCATCTAATCCAAAATTTAAATATATTTGAAAACATTGTGATCTCGGGATATCTGAATCGAAAATCAGCTGTAAAGGATATCCACAATAAGGCACAAGGACTTATTGAAAAAATGGGATTGATTGGTTCTGAAAAGAAATTTCCAAATCAACTCTCAGGTGGACAACAACAAAGAACCGCTATTGCAAGAGCACTGATAAATTCGCCAAATCTTCTCTTTGCGGATGAACCCACTGGGGCATTGAATTCAAGTGCAGGACAAGCAGTATTAAATATTTTGAGTGAAGAAAATCAAAATGGACAGAGCATATTAATGGTAACTCACGACATTAAATGTGCTTTACGTGCTAATAGGATTATTTATTTAAAAGACGGAATTATTATTGGCGAGTTAAAATTGGAACCTTTTACGGAGACTGATTTAGACACAAGAGAAGTCAATGTTCTAAATTGGCTTAAAGAACTGGGGTGGTAAAATGAGGGCTGTTTTTGTTGTTTTAAAAAGAAATATGAGAAAAAGAATTCTCTTTTCTGCAGTTATACTTATCATGTCAGCGATTACAACCATGATACTTTCTACAACTCTTGGTGCCATTGAAAAAAACTCCCAAATCTACGATGATTCTTACATTGGAACATCTTCGCCCGATCTTGTTTTGAGTTTTTCTGAGAGCAATTATGATAACACATATGAAGATTTTTTTTTAAATAATAACAATGTTAGTGATGTCAAGGTTTTAAAAAGTTATATGGGTGTTTTGAAAAAGGAAAATGCCGAAAATATAATTTTTTTCTCTCAATATAATGATCAATCAAAATTAAATTATGACTCAGAAAAAGAGTTTCATGAAGGGGACATTTTTTTACCGCTATATATGGAGTCTGCTTTTGAGTTATCTATAGGTGATTCAGTTACTGTTGATATTGGAAGCGATAGCAAAAGTTTCAACATTATAGGATTTTATGAAGATCCTGTTTTTGGTTCACCAATAATGCGTTACAAACAAGGTATAATTTCAAAAAAGGACTACAAATGGTTTGAAGATAATGAGAGTAAAATCAATCCTCAAAAGAATTTTTTTCTGTATGTTAATTATAATTTGGACGGAAATAATTTTAAAGTTGTTAATGATAGTGTTTTAAAAGATTTCGGCAAGGCATCACTTGCAGAATTTTCTTATGATAAGGATTTTGTAAAAAAAGCATATGTTATGATCCCTACAATTTTAACATTGATATTATGCTTAGCTACATTATTTCTTATTATCATTTCCTTGTTTATTTTGAGACACGCCATTCTAACAGCTATAGATGCGGATTTTGTTAATATAGGAATAATGAAATCCATGGGATTCACTAAATCTCAAATTAAAAAAATATTCTCTTTCCAATATATATTAATATCAGCTCTGGGTGCAATTCTGGGTTTTATTGCAAGCTTTTTTACAATCCCTCTACTTACTCAAATCTACTTGAATTCAAATGGGATATTTTATTCTGGCAATATTTCCGCAATAATACCAATACTCGTAACAATTGGTATAATAATGTTTGTAGCTGTAAATGTTATGATTGTCGTTAACAAGACTAAGAAAATAAGCCCGGTTCAAGCTATTACTATAGGAAAATTGCCTGAAAAAACAAGTCACAAAATGGACATATCTTTGAAGTCCAGAAATAACTTTACCTTGAATCTAAAAATGGCTTTCAAGCAGATATTGAAGAAGAAACGCCAATATATTTCATTGCTTATTGTTTGTCTGTTTTTCAGTTTTTTACTTCTAAGTACATTAAACCTAATGAAATCCTTCAGTAATGAAGACGAGCTAGTAAAACTGCTTGGCATGCCCAAAAGTGATATAGTGTTATCAATTAACAATCCCCTTGCCGCTAAAGAAAAAGATGTTATTGATGTGAAAAATCAGATTGAAAAAAAATATCACGTATCATATTTTTCTTCTTTTGAGCAAACAAGCATTATGGCGGATTCTGAAAATATTGTCGTTCTTGTTTACGAGCATTTTAATCCTAATATGAATGCAGAATTAAGTTCCGGCAGGTTGCCCGAAAATAAAAATGAGGTTTTGCTCACAAGTAGTGTTATCAAACTTTTAAATAAACAAGTTGGAGATAACCTCGTCTTGTCAGTAGAAGAAAATAAAGAAACTTTTATTATTGTGGGAACTTACCAAAGTGTTAATAACGTTGGCTTAAATATGCAGATGTTGCGTTCAGGTTATGAAAGTCTAAAGCCCGACTATTCTCCTTTGAGATATGTTGTAAATTTTAACTCAAGTCTTTCCAACGAGCAATTGGACAACATTATAAATGAACACAAGGATATTAATGAAAGTGTATTTATTAATAACGGATCTCAAAATATAAAAAGTTTAGTAGGAACTATTAAGCAAGGATTAATTCTTGCAAACTTAGTTATCGCAATGTTGAGCATATTAATATGTTTGATAATAGTATTGTTTATTGGATTAATAACTCTACGCCGAGAATCTGTTGATTTCGGAATATTAAAAGTTATAGGATTTACATCAAGGCAGCTAAGATTTCAATTTGTTCTACGCTTTGTTATTGTGGTTACATTTGGCTGTTTGGTCGGTGAGTTATTATCGAATTTCTTGAGTGAATCTCTATTTTCCACTTTATTGTCAATGGCGGGGCTAACTAAACTCCATATACCTATGTATGCACCTAACGTGATACTGGTTCTTCTTTTTATGAACGTAGTTTCAATTGTGGTTGGTCTACTAACTTCTTTGCGAATGAAACGGATCAGGAGCAGAGAATTAATTCAAGAATAATTTTAAGAGCCTGTTTAGTATCTTTTTGTGGATATGCTTTTGCATTGCTTTTTTGATTTAGCAAGGCAAAAATCCGCAGTTTTACTGACGTAAA
Organism: Oscillospiraceae bacterium; assembly: GCA_031262245.1. Lineage (GTDB taxonomy): Bacteria > Bacillota > Clostridia > Oscillospirales > Ruminococcaceae > BNZF01. Next base: position 6,565 of record JAISIJ010000060.1, read on the forward strand.
ACAAGGATTTTTAACGTAGATAAACGGAAAATGAATGTGAAATGGTATCTGCAAAAAGATGCTAAACAGGCTCTAAAGGAGAAACTTAAAATGATCGGATATTTGAAAAGCTTTTACACAAAATTAGCTACTATCATGGGATGTGTTATGTACATTTCTTATGCACTTCCCACAAATCAGTGGAGCAACTTATTCCTAATTGGAATTTCTGTTTTTGTTGCCGCCTTCCTTCCTTTTTTTACAAAAATCAGTGAAAGTCTCGAACGAAGAGCCGTACTGATAACAGGAAGTATTTTTCTCGGAAAAGTTATTCGATTTGTGTGGCAATTCGCATTCAATCTTTTTGCGGTCTATATGGTTGTGTGGGGTGACATTGTAAAAGTTGAAAATTTAGTGCGAGTTGGTGGCATATTGGGAGCAGTCGCATTGACATCCTTTGCTTCCCAAGGGCTCCAATATCTTATGCTTGCTTTAGCAAATAGAGACATTGGAAATAGATATCTTAACATCACATTAGCATTAAGTATAAATGTGTGCCTGAGTGCAATAGCCTCTTTGGGTTATGTTGTTGTGCAAACTGTTTTTATAGTTATGGGAATTGCTCTTGGCTTTATTGGGGCATTTTATAGCTTGGTAACAGATATCAAGGGTTTAATTGCTCCGAAAGGTGGCGTAGGGATATTCTTTGGTACATTTAATCCTGCACATACAACACACATGGCTATTCTTAAAAAATTCATTGAAAAACGCAAACTTGAAAAAGTTTATGTGCATTCTACGGTTGTTCCAAAACTTCACCAGTTGTTCTTAAATGAAGGGGTTATTGAAATCTCTGAGATGAAAGATGGCATGAGGATATATGGAAAAACCGAAAAAGCTGATTTCCACATTAATTATTTTCCAACTGGAAATGCATTTTTTGAGATAGAAAATCGTGTAGCAATGCTAAAAGCGGCGGTTGAGGATGCTGGATTGACCAATAAAGTGGAAGTATTGTATTTACCTGAAATTTATGCAAGCAAGGGTTTCTACGGAATTATTTCATATGTTCGTCAACTAAATCCGCATAAGCATATACATGCCTTACATGGTAGCGATTACGGTGGGCTGTTAGTAAGAACAATTTACGATGAAACGTTTTTATGGCCTTATACGATTGTTAGGAAAGATAAAGTGTCTGCCACTGCAATTAGAAATGGTGAAAAAGGTATGACCTCACCGACAGTTACACATATTTTAGACGTTTTGAAGGATTCATATCCCAAAAAAGATGGTGATATTTTTGATTTCAATGGACGCCAATATATATATCGTAATAGCAGATTGTCTCCAACAGAAACTGTGAAAGAAACTGTTAATGTATAAGAGGTGGCGGAAGCATGTTAGAACTTTTTGAAAAATCCACTGAATTTATGGGACTGCCTAAGAAGGCGGAATCAGAAGGCTATAAGCTTGTTCATTATAGCGGTGAGCACATACATGCAATAACCCAATTTATTGCCGATGTTTATTATTCAAGTAAAAATTTTAGCTTTGAATGCACTTACGAGTCTTTGCTTAATGACCTTGAACTGGAAGATAAACTGTTCTGTGCTGTGTCAGATGTACTATGTGTATACAATCGCGATAATGAACTTTGTTGTACAGGAAGAATTATTAGCAAAGAATATAATGTGCTTCTTCCCTTTGAAAAGGAATTTAATTTCGATCTCAATTTCTTTATGGGAAATGGACGAAAGGTATATGAATTTGCAAGGCTTGCAAGTAGCAGCAAAAATTCCTTTTTCCTTATCTCTTCAATTTTTAGGGGATTATGCAGGCTCATTGGTTCGGAAAACAACGTTGTGATTGCTGGATTAGATAAACGCGTCTACGACAGCTTTACAAAACGAAGGTTTCCGATATATAATATAGGTGAGCCTAAATATTACTTGGGTTCATATACTGTACCCATCGGAATTAAATTGTCGGAGGCCTATAGCCTTTTCAATACTTAAAAAAAGAGGTGGTTGTTTTGAAAATTAGTTTTTTTCACGTTGGTATTGCTACTTGTCTGATTATGATAAATGAAAACATCAAAATTGCGATAGACCCTGCTCTATCGCCTCAAGGTACA
>JAISIJ010000123.1 GCA_031262245.1 Oscillospiraceae bacterium
TTCCCTCACTATCCATATCAAAGTCCATAATTCGTGATAAAGTAAACTGATAATTTTCAGTAGCCTTTGCAAATTTATATAGACCATACAGGATTACAAGCGGTTCGGGATTTTGCCAATGCCCACGAGTAATTGAAAGAACAGAAGTTTTATTTCCCGAAATCTTCTTTTCACAAGTACCTAATTCTAAACTTGTACCAAAAGGTAAATCTAAAATACGTCCAAATGCACTGACAATATGTCTTCCCGAGGTAGTTCGATGGCAGTTAAATTTTTCTAATTTCGATAATAATTCATCTCTTGAAATAATTTCATCAAAAGGTATATTTTTCACATACCATTTAATTTCGGGTGTATACGATAAATTAACAAGCATAATTCCCCAAGACTTACTGTTTAGCAATCCTAATGTATCAATAATTTGGAATAATCGTGTCAAATTCTTTTCTTTTGTATTGTCCATTATTCCACTTTGCACCAAAAACTTTACAAAAGTAGGATATTCGTTTGCTCCTAAACCGTGTTGTGTATTGAAATTTGCCTTTAAATTAAAACATTTCTCAAACCACCCATATAAAGGTGCGTGTGTTGTATACTGGTTTAAACTATCTGACATTTTTGAACCCTCCGTTTTGGGCAATTTAAGAGAATTATATCTTAAACAGCCATTATCAATATTGTTGCATAAATTACAATGTTTACACTCTTTTGCGATATTTATCTGTCCGTTTTTCATTGATATATATCCAAACGGACAGCGAGCAACACATTCTTCACAGTAAACGCATTTGGCGGATTTTCTGAATATGTTTTTAAAGTTTTTCCATAAAGTCGGGTTGTATATAGATATTTTCTCGGTAATAGTAATTGAATATCCGTTTTCAAAATATTCTACTGTGAAATTATAATCGGAAACTCTGTAAGTTGTATCATTTGTTTTTTCAATATCAAGCGTTTTTGCCCATTCTTCCCAGTTAGTTGTAGGATTAATTATGGTTAAAATATTATTTCCATCTTCATTTTTTTCAGAATATTCAATGGCATTATTTTTAATATGCCGTCCGTCACCTCTTGCGTGCCATCCTCGATTTTGCATAAATTCTTGGAATTGTTTGTCTGAAAAATCTGTTTGAGTTGTTTGGCGAATAATATCTATATAATGATTGCTTAATTCGGGATAACAAGCATTACAAAACCATTCGCTTTTTCCTGCTGTTTTGGGGCAAGCAATACACCCTACACGAGAATTACCTTTTTTATATGCTTGATTAAAAATTAAGTTATTTCGATAAATATAGAGATATAATTCAGCAGTATTCCAAGATAAAATAGGATAGCAGTCATATTGAGCATTTTGTTTTTTACTCTGATTAACATAGGCATATTTACTTCTCGTTTCACTTTCATCAGCACGAGCACCGATAATTGAAAACCCTCTGTAATCTGGTTTTTTTGTGTCCTCTCTTAACGTCAGTAGTTGAGGAGTAGTTTTATGAACAGAGCAACACCAACGTAATTTTTGACTCGGAGCACCGAATAATTTCCAACTTTCTTCGGGTTTAAGATGTGATTTAGCGGTTAAAAATTTTATACCTTCTTCTTCACATTGTGCCTTAATTTTTTTAACAGTATCATAAGTATCGGGAAATTCCATTCCCGTATCACCGAAAACAACAACAAAAGAACCTTTCGGCAATGCACGTTTTACAATATCAAGTAAAACAATGCTGTCTTTACCACCGCTGAACGCAACGTGGAAACTATCTACATCTTTTTTGTATTTTAAGTATGTTGTATAAAGAGTTTTGAGAGTAGCGTTGATTATGCTTTGCATTATTGTTTCGTTTTTTCTCACCATTTCGGATATATTTACGAATTTCAGCTTTTTTTTACTTTCAGAAAGTTTTTGACCCGCTTCTGTTAGTTCAATAACAGGAGGTGAATACAATGCTCCTCCTATAAGTTTTGCGACTTGTTCTCCGAAATAATAATAATTATTGAGTTCTGCCCACATATATGGGAAAGTGTCGTCTTTTTTATATTTCCAATATTTATCGAAACCAAGCAAGTCAAGTTCTTGATAATAAACAGGACGAGGTTCTTTGCTGAATTTTGAACTTTCGCTTTCAAGCAAAATCCCTCCTGTTTCAATATCCCATTTGTATTGATACATTTACTATTCTCCAAGTTCAAGGCTTATTTTTTTGACCATTCCTAAAATCTCTTTGAAATTATTTCTTCTTGAAATGTATTTTTTAGATTTTAGGAAGTCTTTTATGTCAGTTTCGCTTGCGTTTTCTAATTTAGCATTTATAACCGCCAAAGCTAACAATTCGTCATATTTTTTAGGGTGAATACTTTTTCTGATTACAGCCCCAAAACAAGATTTTAAGGCATCAGAATCCGTTGCAAAAGTGAAATTTCGGCTGTAACTTTGCAAGTAGCTTTTGAATAAAAATTCGTTCCAAGTATATCCGCAGTAAGGCATAGAAATAAAGGTAACTATTTCTCCGATACCGATAAAATCAACACCTTGCATAAAATTCTTTTCAATAATACTATCAATTTCTTCAACGTCAAAATTAATTTGTTCATTATTAATGAACAAATCTTGTTTTACTCTTATAAAAGATTTATAAAAATCGTCCAAATAAGGCTCGATAGGCGGTACACCAAGACTTTTCATATAATTCGATAGTTCTTGCAAAGTAATTTGTTTACTGCCGTTAAAGTTTTTAAGAATTAAATTTGCAACGTATAGATTTTCACCTTTATTAGTGCAAGTAATAGCAGTAAAAACAAATTCTCTTCCGAGATAATATTCTGTAACTTTCCACCAAGCATTAGAATTATCATAACAAGGAGGATACTTTTCTCGTATATTTAAAGGCAATAAATCCAGAAAATCAGCTTTTAACAAAATGGTATTTTCGTCAATATACGCCTTTATAATGCCTTTTATTTTTGCTATATCTTCGTCATCAAGCCCGAAATTCTCTATATAAGTCCAAGTTTTCTTTTCTACTGAAACTATTTTTTTGCTTAAAATTGCTTTTTGTATATCATTTTGGGGATAAGAAAGATTTTGAGTAATGCTATCCCAGTTGACAGGCGAATATTGCTCTTTTAAATACTGGATAACGGCTTGTTCTGCTGTAAATAAATTATCTGTTGTTAATGCTATAAAATCCGAATCAAAATAGTATTCTTTACAGAAAATAGTTAAAAGCATTTTCAATGCATTAGAATTGTAAATTTTATAGTCGCATAACACTTGCTGAAAAGAGGTAAATATTGTTTCAAAGTAGAGAGGGCTATTAAGATTAGTTGTAAAAAACTCCGAAATATAGAGTTTAATTTCGTCAATTACATCATTCGGAACAGAATTTTCGGTATGCAAATATACGTTCGTATCAATTTCAATACCAACGGATTTTATTATTTTATTTAATGCTGTATCGTCAATATCCAACTCTAAATTAAATTTCTCTTGATACCTATTATTAAATTGTTTTCTTTTTATTTTTGACGTAGTATTGTATCCGTTTTTAAATTCTTGTTGAAACACGAGAATTATATTTTCAACTTTTGTATCAAGTGAAATTCCTTTATTTGATTTAGCCTTGTTATCAGAATGTTCTTCAATGTTTTCGGGAGATTTTTGCACAATATTATTGTTTTCAAGTTCGTTATGAGGAGTTTCTACTTCAAGTTTATTTGAAGTTACTGTTTGAGTTTTTGCCTTTTCGAGAAAGAGCAAATATTTCTCATAAATTTTCAAAGCGTTGGTAAAAGAATTCTTTCCGAAATTAACCAACTTATAATTAGGGGCTTTTTCAAATATCTGTCTTAAAATTCTAAGTTCCTTAACAGATTTACAAGCAAATACGTTTCTCTTACTTTCGGGTAAAGAAATTCGCAGTTTTAGAGGTTTGCTTTTTAACTGTTCGACAATAATTTCAGCTTGTTGATAATTAAAAGGAGTTTTCTTTTTATTAAGTTGGTTTACAAGCCACTTAATAAAATCATCGG
>JAISIJ010000200.1 GCA_031262245.1 Oscillospiraceae bacterium
ATGACACAGTTTTAATGCTCCTTATATCCGTAAATTTGATTTTCTTCACTTTTTTATTGATATGTTTTATGATAAAAACATATTTCTCTTTGGCAGTTTTACCCATACTTTTCACTCGTTCACCTTGTGCAAATCCTTTTACTCTTATTGCTAACTCCTTTGAGATTATGAACGGACACAGATTGAATTTATTCCTTTTACTATTGTCGTATTGGTATATACTACCGCTTTTTCCTTTTTTCCTACCTAAAATAATCGGAGGTGTATTTGTATTTCTTCACGATATATCAGTATAGAAACTGCCTTATACTATATGAATTATAAAAGTAAAGTTGTTGACGAAAATATTTTGTTTTTATTGGAAAAAGGCAAAGATATGTTAGAAAAAGTATTAAAGCCTAAGTTTTGTTCTAAAATCTGTAACTATAACGGAATACTTATAGGTGAAGATATAAAAAATCACCTAAAAAACAGCAAAGAAATATTTTTCCTTGCTGCAACTTTAGGTGTTGAAGTTGATAAACTAATAAACAAAACAAGTTTAACAGATTTAACCTTGTCGTTTTGTATTGATTCTCTTGCAGATACTGCAATAGAAAATTTCTGTGACGAAATTGAGAATAATATCCGAGAAAAACATACCTCAAGATTTTCACCGGGTTATGGTGACTATCCCATAGAGATACAACCTAAATTTTTAAATTTCCTCAATTCAAATAAACAAATCGGTCTTTCCTGTACGGATACATATATAATGACACCGAGAAAATCCGTAACAGCTGTAATAGGCTTACTTTAACCGTTTATCGCCGTGCGTATTGCACGCAATTCGTCTTTGGTAAGTTCACGATATTCACCCGGAGCAAGCAATCCCATTTTTAAAGGTCCTATACCGATACGTCTTAATCGTGCAACATTTAAATCTGCATGTTCGCAAAGTCGGCGAATTTGACGGTTACGCCCCTCTTTTATGGTTATAACAATAATCGCTCTGCCTTGACCTCTCTCTTTAACATACACATTGGCGGGTTCTGTAAGTTTCCCGTCAATCTCTATACGCTCCGTCAGTTTAAGCACTTGTTCCTCTGTAATATCGGGACGAACGCTGACACGATAAGTTTTTGTAATATGTCTTGAGGGGTGAGTAATATCATTTGCAAATTTTCCATCATTGGTAAAAAGCAACATTCCCTCTGAATTTCTGTCAAGTCTGCCTACAGGATAAAGTCTTTCGGGAATATCGGTTATTAAATCAAAAACACATCGTCTGTTTTGTTCGTCAGACATTGTTGTGATATACCCTCTGGGTTTATTAAGCATAATATAATAAAACTGTTTTTTCTTTTGAACAGATATTTTTTCACCTCTGACAGTAATTAAATCTGTTAAAAAAGCTTTATCACCGACAGTAACAGGGCGACCGTTTACCAAAACATCGCCCTGTTCAATATATTCTTCAGCTTTTCGCCGAGAACAAAAACCGCTTTCGGCAATTATTTTTTGTATGCGTATTTTTTCCATTTTTATTTTAAATACCTAAAAAAGTATTTTACATCCTTTTCAATATATACTATGGTAAATCTTGTACTTAAAGTCCTCCGACATATACAGGTACTCTGTCTGTAAGCATATCTCCGACATAATATTCAATAAAACCTATCTGCTCATCTTGCTTAGGTGGATAAATAAAGGGCGGAATAATCAGTTTATAAGAAACGTCGTCAAGAATATCGTCACCGAATGTACCTGTATTTACAATCCGGTTGGTGTAAATAGGCAACTCGTCAACATTCATACCCACAACAGGAATAAACATATTATCAGGGTTGGCAATATCAATACTGTGCATAAAAGGGAATGCAGTATCATATAAACGTCCATGGTCTAACCAATCATTTACGTCTTTAAGGGTAACACAGATAAGCGTAACATTATCTTTTTCACAAGCACTGACTAAACATCTACCCGCCGCATCGGTAAATCCCGTTTTAATACCTATAGTACCCGGATATTGTTCAAGGAGTTTATTGGTATTTGTAAGATATCTGTCAAAAGGAGGATTGCCAAAATTAACAAGAGCCTTATCTTGACTGCAAATCTCTGCAAAATCAGGATTTTTAAGAGCCTCTCTTGCAAGTAATGCCATATCATAAGCTGTTGAAAAAGCATTATCATCAATACCGCTGGGAGAAATAAATTTTGTATGCAACATTCCGATTTCTTCAGCACGGTCATTCATCATCTGTGCAAAAGTATCATAATCCCCCGCAACTTTAATTGCAGCGGCATTTGCAGCATCATTTCCCGAAGGCAAAAGCATACCATAACAAAGAGTTCTCTTTGTTACAACGTCACCCTCAGTAAGCCCCATTGTAGAACCCTCAATTTGTATAGCATTTTTATCAACTATAAAAGGGTCATCAAGACCGCCGCTCTCAAGAGTTAAAAGCGTTGTCATAATCTTTGTTGTTGAAGCAACGGGACGGGTATTCTCTGCATTTTTCGCATAGAGTACTCTGCCGGATTTTGATTCCATTAAAATACAACTATCCGCATCAACTTTTACTTCGGAAAGAGTTCTAACAGCTAAAGTATCCTGAAGATTAGATACACCCGAACCACGCTCGGCATAAATTGGCAACGAGAGTGCGAACATCAAACAAAAAGCTATAATTTTTTTAAACATAAAATACACCTCAATGAATTTTATGCAAAAAAGTACTTGCTTATGCTTGAATTATTCTTCTGTTTTTTCCTCTGATTGTTCTTCGTTTTTTTCCTCGTCTTTTTTCTTGTCTTTTCTGACAAAACCGCCAACCTTATCCAATAAATCGGGAATCATATTAAGTGCTTGATTAGTAGGTTTGGAATTAACCGACATTTGCAAGAGTTTAACATCATTATCGGTAATTACGATAAACGCAACAGGTTGCATAGAAACACCTGCACCGCCGCCGCCGCCGAATAATTCCTTAGGGTTTTTAACAGGCAAGTCCGAACCGCCGCTTGCAAAACCGAAACTAACCCTTGAGATAGGTATTATTGTAATACCGCCCACATTCACAGGTTTACCCACTATACTGTCTGTATCAATCATTTCACGAATTTTTTCCATTGTTATGCCCATAACATTTTTTAAATTTTCATTTGCCATAATTTTTTCCTTTCTATTTTGCCGTTTTAAATATATCTGATAAAATACCGAAAAAGTGCAGTATCATAACTCCGAAAGTTATCTTAATTTTAAAAGAACCATTATATACACTCTCTCGAGCAATTGTTTCGTCAATACGATTATATTTACATTCAATAAATATTTTTTTCAGAGAAATACTGATTTTTTGAGAAACAACAGCTATAACATTATAAACAATTGCGTTAACATAGCCGTATTTCACAGCACAATCTGCCGCATCAGGGTCTGTTATAACAAAATTCAAAGAGAAATCTTTAACCCTTATAGATTTTAAAATCTTATCGGAGCGTTTCAATAGGGTCTTTATCAAATTAAGTGCCATTTTAGACTTTGCAGATAAAGCCTTCTTTTTTTTGCGTTTAATCTCTTTTGTATTTTCAGATTTTGTGTTACTCGGCTTTTCAAGCTCGTCCATTTTAGCATAAGCTTTTTTTTGAATTTCCTGAGATTTTTTAAGAATACGTTCATCCCAAGATAATTTTTCTTCTTCTTCAAATTTATTTTTCTTCTTAGATTTCTTGCCCTTAAACCTCAAAGGAATAAAAAGCACTCTGGATTTAAAGGAAAAATTCTCATTAAGCCTAAAGAAAAATATCGTTGTTGCAAGAAATTTCAATTTAAATGTAAAAACTTTATTTTCTAAATGTACAACAAACACAAGCGGTGAGAAATTGAGAATGATTATTATCCCTATGACTATAAGTAATATTTTCACTATGTTTCCCCCTTGCTTTCAACTGCAATACGAACATCAGGAAAACATTTCAAAAAGTGGTTTGTAGTTTTATAGGTAATAGGTCTGCCTTGAATTTCAAGTCTGCCTGCCTCTTCAAGCAAGCCCTTTTCAACAAGACTGTTTACAAGATAAGAGCTGTCAACACCTCTGACATTTTCAATATAAGTTTTAGTAATAGGTTGATTATATAAAACAATAGCCAAAACTTCCAAAGCAGATTCAGACAAACGTGCCTGTCGACGAGTGTCCAAAGCCTCTCTGATATATTCACCGTAACCGGATTTTGTAGTAATTTGCAGACAATCCTCTAACTCCAATACTTGTAAAGCACTGTCTTTATATCTTTCATTTAAACTCTCGACATAATCCTCAACAATACCCTGTGTTACCTCAAGTATCTCCGCCGCTCGGCGTTTAGTAATCGGTTCACCGTTAGCAAAGAGGACAGCCTCTAAAATATTAACTTTTTCAGGTGGAATCATTGAGCTGACTACTCCTAATCTTAATGCAGTTATTCTCTGTAATAATTATCCGTTTCAGTTTGCATAATTCCAATATCGCCAAAAACAAAGCAACTCTCTCGGATTTCTTCTCCGTTTGAGAAAATAAAATATCTATATCTGCTTGTCCGCTTTTAAGAAGTTTTCGAAATACATATACTCCTTTTGAAATAACAGACACAACAGGAACGTTTATAGCGGTAAATCTCTCCTGTGAGGGAATAATTCTCTTCAGTCTTTCGGGAATATTAAGATAAATATCCCTTAAAACATCACCGTAATGTATTCGGGTATATGTTT
>JAISIJ010000203.1 GCA_031262245.1 Oscillospiraceae bacterium
CGCCCTCTGTACTAAGAGGGCGTTTTTTGGATATTTAGATTTACTATAAGGGCTCACATAGTTTTGTAAACATATAATTTTTTAAAATAACTTGACCAATCGAAAAAATTATGATATAATATCCTGTTGAATTTTAAAAAAGCAAAAAATGAGGCGTAAAAATGTTAAAATTATACGAAGAAATAAAAGCGAAAAGTTTAAAATTGGATATTTCAAGGGGAAAACCCTCTCCCGAACAACTTGATTTGAGTATGGATATGCTTAATATTAAAGATTTTCAATCTGAAAGCGGCGACTGTCGTAATTATGGTATGCTTGACGGTATCCCCGAAGCAAAAAAACTGTTCGCTGATATGTTAGGTGTTGGACTTGAAAATACTGTTGTTTGCGGCAACTCAAGTTTGAATATTATGTATTATCTTGTGTCACTTGCTTTTTCTCACGGTGTTTTGGAAGAAAAACCTTGGGGGACACAAAAAATAAAATTTCTTTGTCCCTCTCCGGGATATGACAGGCATTTTTCCATTTGCGAGTTTTTCGGTATAGAAATGATTTGTATTCCTATGACTGAAAACGGTCCCGATATGAATATTGTTGAAAATGCGATTAAAGACAGTTCAGTTAAAGGGATATGGTGTGTGCCTCAATATTCCAATCCTACAGGTGCTGTTTATTCAGACGAAACCGTTAAACGTTTTGCAAACCTCAAACCCGCCGCCAAAGACTTCAGAATTTTCTGGGATAACGCTTACTGCTTACATCATTTGGTTGATAAACCTAAAACCTTATTAAATATTCTGACGGAATGTGAAAAAGCGGGTAATCTCGATTTGGTATATATTTTCTGTTCAACTTCAAAAATATCATTCAGCGGTGCCGGTGTTGCGGCAATGGCTGCGAGTAAAAATAATATTGAAAATATCAAAAAAGCTTTAAGTATCTGCACTATCGGATATGATAAAATGAATCAACTCCGTCACGTTGCTTTCTTTAAAGACTTAAACGGACTTAAAGCACAAATGATTAAGCACAGAGCAATTATTCAACCCAAATTTGATATTGTTCTTGAAGTTTTGGAGAGTGAATTAAAGGGGATAGGCAATTGGAATAAACCGGAGGGCGGATATTTTATTTCATATAATGCCCCCAAAGGCACAGCGAAAAGAACTGTTCAATTAGCGAAAGAAGCAGGAGTTGTTATGACACCTGCAGGTGCAACGTTCCCTTACGGTAAAGACCCCGATGACAGTAATATAAGAATTTCTCCTACTTACCCTCCTGTTGATGAACTTAAACAGGCTATGGAACTATTAGCATTATGTGTTAAAATAGCTGTAAATGGGGTTAGTCAGTAATATAGTTTGTACAATTTGAATATAATAATAAAAAATCGGATTAAAAAAAGCATAATTGAGGATGGAAATGCGAAAAAGTGTTTTAGTGTTGTTTAATAATCAAGTTTTAAAAGCGGCTGAAAGTGTGATTAATACTATATCTGTTGAGGAATATGAAATTATTCCCGTAGGTATAACAAAAAAAGGTCGTTGGCTTTTCTATCCGGGTGTATTGGCAAATACCGCTTGGGAGGAAGATACCGACTGTGTAAGTGCCGTACTCTCTCCCGATAATATCCATAAAGGTGTTCTGAAAATTGAGAATAGTGAAGTTGTATTAAAAAAGATAGATATTATTTTTTCATTGCTCAATGTAAAAGGGGCATATCAAGGGTTATTTGAACTGACTAAAATTCCCTTTGTGGGTTCGCCGCTTTCTGTTACGGTTGCTTGTTCGGACAATGCTTATACTCACGCAATATTGGAATACTGCGGTGTAAAAACCGCAAAATGGAAAATAATCACTAAACGCAATATATCCGAACTTGACCGTGAATGTGAAAAAGTCTGTGAGAATTTAGGCTTGCCGTTGTTTGTAAAACCCGCAAACAGCGACGAGGCTTTTAACAAAGCTGTAGATATTAATTCTCTCAAAGAGTGTGTCAAAACTGCATTTTTATATGATAACAAAGTGCTTATTGAGGAATATATAGTCGGCAGAAGTTTGAAAATTGCAATGTTGGGATATGACGAGGAACCTATTATCAGCTTTGTTAAAGATAAAGACGACCCTAATTTTGTCATAGAAAATGATTTAATTGAGAAAGTGCGTGGTGTTGCCGCAAGAGCCTGCAAAATCCTCGGTATAAGAGGATATGCAATGATAAAATTATTTTTGACAGATACAGAGATTATATTGGACGAAATTGACACTCAACCTGATTTATCCAAAGACGGCGACTATGCTTGTCTTATGGAAGATATGGGAATAGAATATCAATATCTTATTGAACGGCTGATAAATTTAGCAATGTAGGAGAATGGTGTTTAATGAACAGAGCAATAGGAGTTTTTGACAGCGGATTAGGCGGATTGACAACGGTAAAAGCATTAAACGAACTTTTACCTAATGAGGATATAATATATTTCGGTGATACTGCCAGAATACCTTACGGCAATAAAAGCAGAGAAACTGTAATAAAATATGCCGTACAGGATACAAATTTTCTGAAATCGAAAAATGTTAAAATGATTATTGCCGCTTGCGGTACTGTCAGTAGTTTAATCGGCGGAAAACCCCTTGCCAGTGATATTCCTTTTACCGGTGTTTTACTTCCTGCAGTACAGGCGGCTTGTGCCGCAACACGCACAAAGCGTATAGGAGTAATAGGCACTCCCTCTACTATCAAAAGCGGAAGTTACGGTAAAGCTGTTAAAAATATAGAACAAAAAGCTTTTATAATCGGAAAAGAATGTCCTATGTTTGTGCCTCTTGTTGAAAACGGATATACAAGCGGAAAAATTGCAGAATATTTTGTTAAGGAATATCTCGAACCGATAAAAAAGGAAAATGTGGATACACTTATTTTAGGTTGCACACATTATCCCATTCTTAAAGATATTATCGGTGAATATATGGGCGAAGATGTTAAACTTATCTCTCCGGGTGAAGAGGCTGCAAAATATGCAAGCATTGCTTTACTAAGTGAAAATCTATTAAATCCCGAAGAAAAAGAAGGTAAAAATTTTTATTATGTCAGCGACAGTCCCGAAGATTTTGAACAAAATGCTGTCCAGTTTTTAGGCGGACATATAAACGGAACTGTTGAATTGGCAAATGTGTCGTAAAAGGACATAAAAAGGACGTAAAAATGTTGAATAAAAAAGTATTGTTAGATATACAAATGTCAATGGTAAATGCCAACGACATTGAAGATTATGATATGAGCGTTATAGGAAATTATCGTAAAAAAGATAATAACTATATCGTTGAATATCTTGAAAACGCAATGGATAATACCAAAACCGTTATTACTTTCGGCGAACAGGTAGAAATTTTACGTCAGGGATGTTATAACTCAAATATCTTAATGGAACTGAACAAACGTTGTCAAAGTATTTACAGTACGCCTTTCGGTGAAGCTAATGTTTCTGTTACCGCAAGCCATATTGACTGTAATTTAAATGATTTCGGCGGTGATGTTAAGCTGAAATATGCTATCGACATTGACGGTCAATTGTCGTCTGCATATTCAATGAGTATTAAAATCAAGGAAATGAGCAAAGAGGGTAATAAATGAATTATATAGAAAAAGCAGTAAGCGAGATAAAAACGCTCCTTACCGAGAAATATATTGCGGATTTCTGCGAAAATCCGAATGATTTTAATGTCGAGATACCCGCTGAAAAACAGTATGGTGATTTTGCCGCAAATATTGCTATGCTTAACGCGAAAAAACTAAAACAACCACCGAGAAAAATTGCAGAGAAGTTAATTGAGAATATTACTCTTACAAACACATATTTTGAAAAAGTTGAAGTCGCAGGTGCGGGGTTCATCAATTTTTCTTTGTCACAGAAATGGTTTTCGGATATATTGTTGAATATTGACGCTGAAAAAGAACAGTATGGCAAAACCGAATACGGCAAAGGCAAGAGAATTTTGGTTGAATTTGTTTCTGCTAACCCGACAGGACCTATGCACATAGGTAATGCAAGAGGCGGAGCAATCGGTGATTGTCTTGCGGCTGTTTTTGAATGGGCGGGGTTTTATGTTGAAAGAGAGTTTTATATAAACGATGCCGGAAATCAGATTGAGAAATTTGCAAATTCCCTTGAGACGAGATATTTACAGATTTTTGACAATTCCATTGAAATGTCGGAGGATATGTATCAAGGTGCGGATATTATCGAACACGCCGCTAATTTCTCAAAAGAATACGGTGACGAGTTTTTTAAAGCTGACAGCGATAAGCGAAAAAAAGTATTAGTTGATTATGCTTTGCCTAAAAATATTCAAGGTCTTGAAACCGATTTAAAGAAGTATCGTATTGAATATGATACCTGGTATAAAGAGAGTGTTTTGCATAATAACGGTGAAACCGAAAGAGTGGTAAAGGCATTAACCGACAAAGGCTTTACCTATGAAAATTAGGGTGCAATTTGGTTAAAAGCAACAGAATTCGGCTCTGATAAAGACTATGTTCTTGTTCGTGCAAATGGTATTCCGACTTATGTTGTGCCTGATATAGCTTATCATTATGAAAAAATCGTTACAAGAAAATTTGATAAAGCAGTTAATGTTTGGGGAGCCGACCACCACGGATATGTTCCTCGTTTAAAAGCCGCTTTAACGGCTTTGGGCGTTGATGCAGATAAGTTAGATGTTGTTATTATGCAAATGGTAAGACTTGTTAGCAACGGAGAAACAATTAAGCTTTCAAAGCGTTCAGGTAAGGCTATAACACTTTCAACATTGCTTGAAGAAATTCCTGTTGATGCCGCAAGATTTTTCTTTAACTTAAGAGAGCCTAATTCACAGTTTGAATTCGACCTTGATTTGGCAATAGAACAATCTTCCTCTAATCCTGTATTTTATGTGCAATATGCTCACGCAAGGATTTGTTCATTATTAACTTTATTGCTTGCTGACGGCTTTAAATCAAAAAGCGATAACCTTGATTTGTTAACTTCATCGCAGGAAATTGCATTAATACGTCATTTGGCTATTTTGCCTGCAGAAATTGAAGCGGCGGTAAAACTTTATGCACCCTCTAAAATAACAAGATATGTTATAGAAACGGCTAATTTATTCCACAAATTTTACGACAGTTGTTCTATAAGAAATGCCGATAGTAACGAATTGAAGTCTGCAAGATTATTCCTTTGTGAATGTACAAGAACAGTTTTAAGGAATACTCTAAATATTTTAAAAGTAGATGCTCCCGAAAAAATGTGATAAAAAAGGAAACGCCGTAAGGCGTTTCTTAGCTTAAAGTCTTTTTTATCAACTTAAAAAATGCTTTTTTATAAGTGAATTTTTCTATTGATTTTTTTGTAATCAGCGGTGTTTCATAAAGAAGATGTTCGTCAATATAAAAAGCAACAACTCCGATTTTCTGACCTTTTTTTATGGGTGCGGTGATGTATTCAGGTAAAAATATTTCAGCGGTAATTTCGTCTTCTTTACCCATATCTACAAGTAAACTTGTTAACTCCAAAGGTTCAATATCTACAGCGGTATCAACACCTTTTTTAACCTTAACAGGTTTGATAAATTCAGATGAAAAATAAGGGTTTGTCACATTATATTTTGAAAATCCCGAATTAATCATTAATTTTCCCTGTCCGAAACGCTTGTCTTTATCTTTGCTGTTTAAAATTACTGCTATAAAAATTTTATTATCACGTTCTGCCGCTAAAGCAAGACTGTAAGTTTCTCCTGAATGTCCGGCTTTTAATCCGATAATACCGTCAAGAGATTTTACAAGAGTATTCTCGTTTACAAGCTCTGTATCTTCACCTCTTATAAAATCCCGCCAAGTTGACATAAAAGGTGTTAACACCTTGTGTTTGGTCAGTTCACGGCAAAGTAAACCCATATCATAAGCAGTTGTTGTCTGAGTTTCGTCAAGTCCCGTGCAGTCTTTGAAAACTGTATTTGTCATACCTAATTCAACGGCTCGTTGGTTCATTAGGGCTGTAAACTTTTCCTGTGTTCCTGAAATATGTTCTGCAAGTGCCGCTGTTGCGTCATTGGCATTGCCGATTATGCTTGCTTTGAGTAAATCTGAAACACTCATTTTTTCACCTGAAGAAAGCCAAATACTTGCACCTTTCATACCGTAGACATTGCTTGAAGCAGTTACGATGGTGTCAAGGGATAAATTACCGCTGTCAATATTTTCTGTAAATATTAACTGTGACATTAACTTTACAAGTGTTCCCGACGGCAAAATCAAGTCTGCATTTGAGGATTGTAAAACTGCTCCTGTTTCCGCTTCCATTAATATTAATGCGGTATTATCCTCTTCTTCCGAGTATATATTTATATTAAACATCAATAATACTAAAATGAGAGAAATTATTCTTTTCATACTATCACCTTGTACATTATATGGGGGAGTTTATGAGAATAGCACACTTGTCTGATTGGCATAACGGATTTTTAAAAATTATCAATGAAGTAGAAAAGGTTAACCCTGATATTATTGTATGTACAGGTGATATGGTTAATCGTAATACAACAGATTTTTCAAAAATATATATATTATTAAAAAAACTTTGTAAAATCGCACCTGTTCTATACTCTTTGGGTAATCACGAGTTAGATAATCAATTTTACAATGTTTTGAAAAGATATATTGTTAAAAGTGGAGCAATTCTGCTTGATAATGAAATTTTTACCTTTAATAATATAAATTTTATAGGGGCAAGCCTGAAAAAGACTTGTTACAAAAAAAATAATTCTTACAAAAACTTAGATAAAATTACCGTGAAAGATTTACCGCTTTTGCCCACCGGATATAATATTTTACTTGCTCATAATCCCCTGTTTTTTAAAACATATGCCCGATACGGTGCAGATTATGTTTTGTCAGGTCACGTTCACGGCGGTTTGATACGTTTGCCTTTGCTGGGAGGAGTTTTTTCACCTGAAAGAAAGTTGTTTCCAAAGTATTACTATGGGCATTACCAAACAGGCAAAACACAAATGAATGTTTCAAAAGGCTTAAATTCACATTTTTCTAATAAAATTCCGGTTATTGTTATATAATCGGGATATAATAGTCATAAATAATTATGAGGTGAAAAATAATGAATATTACCAAAGATGAATATAAAAAACTGGTTGAAGAAACCAATCCAAAAACAAAATCCTATGTGAACATTCCCGTTGCCTTTCTTTCAGGTGGATTTATCTGTGCGATTGGAGAAGTTTTAGCCGAGTTTTATAAAAATTTTTTCAGCACGCAAACAAGTCTTGCTTATACGTCAATGACACTAATAGTTTTAAGTGCATTGCTTACAGGACTTAACATATATCCTAAAATTGCAAAACACACAGGAGCAGGCACTTTAGTACCCGTAACAGGTTTTTCAAATTCCATTACCTCCTCCGCACTCGAAGCCAAAAGTGAAGGTTTCATTTTAGGTGTCGGAGCAAAAATATTTACAATAGCAGGACCTGTCCTCCTCTATGGTATAATTGCCTCCACTCTCTACGGTTTCTTTTTAGTTTTCTCATAGTTCCTGTGTTTCACACCTCTCGAAGTTCCGTAGTTCTTTTCATAGTTGGCAGTTTAGTTGACATTGGTTTAACTTAGTGTGAAAAAAGCACCCTGTTCGGGTGCTTTTTTTTAAGCGTACTGGGTTAGATATTTGTTATTTTGAACGGAAGTTTAGGGTTTTAGCAAAAAATTCTTTTAAAAACTCTGACTACCTCTCAAAATAACAAATATCTAACCCAGTAAGCAAAAAAATTCCGCCGTGCACGGCGGGATTTTTATATACAGTCAAACCAAAGCCTAAAAACTGCCAACTACGAAAAGAAGTAGGGAACTTCGATAGATGTATTACTCTAAAACGAGTAGAAAAGAGAATAAGTTAAACCAAAGCCTGTGAACCGCCAACTATGAAAAGAAGTAGGGAACTTCGATAGTTGTAATACTCTAAAACGAATAGAAAAATAAAAAAATTTAATTTATTTATTTTACACAAAAACCTTATTGTTATAAATATTTTTTTGTAATATATATAGATTTTATGAAAAAAATTATTATTTTGTTGACAAATAAAATATTGTTTGCTAAAATCGTCAAAGTGGTTATTTCCTGTATACATATTCTTTAGGAGTTAATTAATGTTAAATTATACTTTCGCAGTCATTATTCTAAGCATTATCAGCATTATTGGTGTGAATATCAATAGTGTCGCTTGGTGTGTGACTGAGAGGGTATGTAAGATTAAATAGTTTATCTTTATTATCTTGTAGTTACGTCCGACGGCATTTGCTGTCGGACTTTTTTTGTTCAAAATTAAAAAATTTACGGAGGAATTTAAATGAAGATATCAGGTGCGGAAATTGTTGTTAAAACTCTGATAAGTCATAATGTTAGTGATGTTTTCGGTTATCCCGGTGGGTGTGTTCTTAATATCTATGACGAACTCTATAAATACAGCGATAAAGTCAATCATATTTTGACTGCTCACGAGCAAGGTGCCTCACACGCTGCTGACGGATATGCTCGTGCAACGGGAAAAACAGGTGTTGTTATTGCAACAAGCGGACCGGGAGCGACAAATCTTGTGACAGGTATTGCAACGGCATACCTTGACTCTGTTCCTTTGGTTGCAATTACAGGCAATGTTAATTCAAATCTTATCGGTAAAGACAGTTTTCAAGAGGTTGATATTACGGGTATTACAATGCCTATCACAAAATATAATTTCATCGTTAAATCTGTTGACGAGTTAGAGGAAACACTATGTAAAGCATTTCAAATTGCAGCTTCGGGTCGACAGGGTCCTGTTCTTGTAGATATTCCTAAAGATATTCAGATTGCAACCTCCGAGTTTAAAGGCGGTTTTCCTCTTAAACTATTCCCTCATAATGAGATGAAAACAGAAGATTTAAAAGAGATTGCAGAACTTATACAAAATGCCGAAAAACCGTATATTTACGCAGGCGGCGGTGTTATCTCCTCTGAATCTTCAGCGGAATTGCTTAAACTATCCCAACTCGCAGACGCACCTGTCGGTTTTTCTATGATGGGACTTACGGCAATGGATTACAGAAATCCTAAAAAATTAGGTATGACAGGTATGCACGGATTATATACAGCTTCAAAAATGCAGTCCGAAGCAGACCTTATTATCGGTATCGGTGTTCGTTTTTCAGACAGAGCGACTGGAAATACAGATAAATATAAAGAAAATGTCAAAATTATTCATATAGATACAGACCGTGCTGAAATTAATAAAAATATTACGGTTGATAAGAGTATTATCGGTGATATAAAAGATATTTTAACTGAACTTAATTCTATGCTTAAACAAAAAAATCTGCCTGAATGGAATAAACAAACAGAAAAATATCGAGAAATAACAAAAGAATTGTTTAATGAAACAGGATTTTGTCCGAAAAAGATTATTAAAACAATCCATAAGTATACAAAAGACGATACCGTTGTTACAACTGATGTTGGACAACATCAAATGTGGACGGCAATGCACTATAATTTTGCAAATCCACGCACATTTGTAACTTCAGGCGGATTGGGCACAATGGGATTCGGATTAGGTGCGGCAATAGGTGCGTCGGTTGCAAAAGATAAATCTCGAACGGTACACGTTACAGGGGATGGCAGTTTTCATATGAATCTTGCAGAACTTGCAACTGTGGTGACTTATAATATTCCTGTAGTTACGGTTATCTTGAATAACGGTGTGTTGGGATTGGTTCGACAATGGCAAAGGCAATTTTACGGTGAACGTTTTTCAAATACTACTTTAAATCGCAAAACCGATTATGTTAAATTAGCGGAAGCTTTCGGTGCAAAGGGTTTTCGTGCAGAAACAGAGGAAGAACTTATATCTGCACTTGACGAGATTTTCAATTCCGATTACCCTGCCGTTATAGATTGCCGTGTGGATTGTGATGCAAAAGTATTGCCGATGATACCTCCGGGTGGTTCAATATCGGATATAATGATAAAATAGTAAGGAGAGAAATATGAATACAGAGAATTTTACCATATCTGTTATACTGTATAACAGAGCAGGTACACTTATGCGGTTAGCGGGATTATTTTCAAAACGCGGTTATAATATCAACACATTAAATGTTTCACCTCTTGTTGAAGATAAAGATTATTCAAGAATTATTCTTACAACAAACGGAGATACGCAACTTAAAACACAAATATTACTTCAATTACAAAAACTGATTGACGTTAAAGAAGCAAAAATTATTTAAAATTATATATAAGGAGAAAAAACAATGGCAAAAATGTATTATTCAAAGGATGCAAACAAGGAAATACTTAAAGGTAAAACTATCGCAGTTATAGGTTACGGCAGTCAAGGTCACGCACACGCTTTAAATTTGAAAGACAGCGGATATGATGTGATTGTAGGACTATATGAGGGTTCAAAATCAAAACAAAAAGCTCTTGACGCAGGACTTAAGGCTATGAATACTGCAGAGGCTGTACAAAATGCAGATATTGTTATGATTTTGGTAAATGATGAAAAGCAACTGTTACTTTATAAAGAACATATTGCACCTAATCTAAAAAGCGGAATGACACTTTGTTTTGCTCACGGATTTAATATTCATTTCGGACAAATTGTCCCTCCCTCTGACATAGATATTATTATGATTGCACCTAAGGGTCCGGGGCATACCGTTCGCAGTCAATATCAAGAGGGCAAAGGTGTACCTTGTTTGATTGCTGTACAACAGGATTATACCGGAAAAGCTTTTGAAACAGCTTTGGCATATGCCGACGGAATCGGAGGAACAAGAGCCGGTGTTTTGGAAACAACATTTAAAGAAGAAACAGAAACGGATTTATTCGGTGAGCAGGCTGTACTTTGCGGCGGTGTTTCGGCTTTAATGAAAGCAGGATTTGAAACCCTTGTTGAGGCAGGATATCAGCCTGAAAGTGCATATTTTGAATGTATCCACGAAATGAAACTGATTATCGACCTTGTTGTTGCAAACGGACTTTCATTTATGCGTTATTCTATCAGCGATACTGCCGAATACGGCGACTATTCCGTGGGTAAACGTATTATAACAGATGAAACAAAGAAAGAAATGAAGAAAGTTTTAGGCGAAATTCAAGACGGGACTTTCGCAAGAAACTGGATATTGGAAAATCAAGCCGGCAGACCCTCTTTTAATGCTGTACGCCGTATTGAATCGGAGCATTTATCCGAAAAAGTCGGCGGTGAACTTCGTGAAAAAATGTCTTGGAAAAATGAGGACAAATAATGAACAGTGATAAAATTAAGAAAGGTGTCGAGCATACACCTCACAGAGGGCTATTAAAAGCTTTAGGTCTTACGGATTCACAGATTGAAAAACCGCTTATAGGTATTGTCAATTCGTATAATGAAATTGTGCCGGGGCATATAGGCCTAAATGATATTGCCAATGCAGTCCGTGACGGAGTTTTAAGTGCAGGCGGTACACCGACTGTATTCAACACTATAGCTGTTTGTGACGGTATTGCAATGGGACACGAGGGAATGAAATATTCCCTCGCTTCCCGTGAAATAATTGCCGACAGCATTGAATGTATGGCAATGGCACATTGTTTTGATGCTTTGGTTTTTATACCCAACTGTGATAAAACCGTTCCGGCTATGCTAATGGCGGCAGTAAGACTAAATATTCCATCAATATTTGTTTCGGGCGGACCTATGCTTTCGGTTAAAGGAACGGATTTAAACAGCGGATTTGAAGCTGTGGGCAAAGTAAAAGCGGGTAAATGGGGAGAAAAAGAAACAAAAAACTGTGAAAATAATATCTGTCCCACTTGCGGTTCTTGCTCGGGAATGTTTACCGCCAATTCAATGAATTGTCTTTGTGAGGCTTTGGGAATGGCTTTGAAAGGAAACGGAACTATCCCGGCTGTTTATTCTGCACGCCGCCACCTTGCAAAAATGGCGGGTGAACAAATAATGAATTTGTTAGAAAAAAACATCAAACCTTTAGATATCATAACACAAAAATCTTTAAAAAATGCGCTGACTGTTGATATGGCTTTGGGTTGTTCAACAAATTCGGTTTTGCATTTATCAGCAATAGCAAAAGAAGCTAATCTTGATTTTGATTTAAAAACAATAAACACAATAAGCGAAAATACCCCTAATCTTTGTCGAATTGCTCCGGCAGGAGAACATCATATGCAAGATTTAAACGACGCAGGGGGAGTTTATGCGGTTATGAACGAACTTTCAAAAAACGGACTTATTGAAACAAATGAAATGACTGTAACTGCAGAAACAGTAGAAAAAAATATAGAAGATTGTGAAATATCAGATAATACTGTTATCCGTAATATTGATAATTCTTACAGTAAAACAGGAGGATTGGCAGTACTTTTCGGAAATCTCGCTCTCGAGGGAAGTGTTGTAAAACGCAGTGCAGTTGCTGTTGAAATGCAGAAATTCAGCGGAAATGCTCGTGTTTTTGACAGTGAAGAAGAAGCAATTGAGGCAATATATAACGGTGAAATTAAAAAAGGCAATGTTGTTGTAATCAGATATGAGGGGGCTGCAGGCGGTCCGGGTAT
>JAISIJ010000205.1 GCA_031262245.1 Oscillospiraceae bacterium
ATAACGTCTGCACTGCTTTTATATCCGTAAGTATTTTATCAACATACATTGCCTGTAATAACGGTTCGTCATAACCTGTTTGAAATTTATCCGCAACAATTAAAAATCTGTATGGCTCTTGGCGAAATTCTTTTTCAATAGCGTTACTCGGAAAACCGTTAATTGAAGATTCAGTCAACATTTGTCCTTTGTATTCTTTTTCGCCGGAGAACGCAACAATAGCCTTATACGGACTTTTTCGTGCTTCAAGGCAACTTTTTACGGCATAATAATAATCAATTGCCCTTTCAATTCCGCTTGTAACAACCATAGCACGGGCTTTTCCGTCAATTTTTCCTTTTGAAATAACCTGTGAATAGAAATGTTCAACCATCATATCGGCTTTTTTTGCAATTGTAAAGCTGTCACTTTCTACAAAGTGACGGAGTTTTTTCTGTGCTTTTTTCTTATCAAATTTCGGGTTTTCCGCAATTGTTTTAGCTAATTTATAATAGCTTTTTACAGTCGTATAATTTTGCAAAACATCAAGAATAAACCCCTCTTGAATAGCCTGTTTCATAGAGTAGTTGTGAAAAGGATAGAATTTATTTGTGCCGTCGGGTTGAGGAACTTTTGTGCCGAACATTTCAAGCGTTTTATTTTTCGGAGTTGCGGTAAAGGCAAAATAACTCGCATTTTTGAGCATTTTTCTATTTTCAATGAGGTTGTTAATCATATCTTCAACACTTTCTTCGTCAGAGTGGCTGTAATTCCCGGAAAGTGCTATATTCATTTTTGCGGACATATCTCCGCTTTGGCTTGAATGTGCCTCGTCAATTATAATCCCGAATTTGTTTCCTTTATGAATTGTTCCTATATCCTCCAAAATAAACGGAAATTTTTGAACAGTAGTTATAATAATCCGCTTGCATGTTGTAATTGCATTTCGTAAATCGCCGGAATGTTCCGCCCAAGTAACCATACTCTTAACTTGCATAAACTGCTTTATTGTGTTGCGGATTTGTTTATCAAGGTTCACACGGTCTGTGACGACAATAACAGAATCAAGAAGAGTATTTCCGCCCACTTCAAGATTTGTAAGCTGATATGCAAGCCAAGCAATAGAATTTGACTTTCCGCTCCCTGCACTATGCTGAATTAAATAACGTTTGCCTACGCCGTTTTGTTTGACATCGGCAAGCAAAGACTCCACAACCGAAAGTTGGTGGTAGCGTGGGAAGATTTGTTTTTCTTTTTTATTACCTGTCTTTTTGCCTGCGTTTTCGTCCTCTTCGGTGACAACTTGTGCGTAATTTTCAATAATATTCGCTAACTTATTTTTAGTAAAAATATCTTTCCAAAGATAATCCGTCATTAAACCGCCGGGGTTGGGAGGGTTTCCCGCACCGTCATTAAACCCTTTATTAAACGGCAAAAACCAAGATGTTTTCCCGGTAAGTTTCGTGCAAAATTTCACCTGCGAATCGTCAACGGCAAAATGAACCATACATCTTTTAAACTGAAACAACAACTCTTTCGGGTCACGGTCTTTTTGATATTGACACACGGCATCGTCAACATTTTGCATTGTAAATTGGTTTTTAAGTTCACAAGTAACAACCGGCAAACCGTTTATAAAAAGGCACAAGTCAAGTGCAAGTTTGGTATTGTCGTTTGAATACATAAGCTGTCGAGTAACGCTGAAAATGTTCTTTTGAAACATTTCTTTTGCCTTTGTATTTTTCTCGGAGGGTGTTTGATAGAACATAATCACATTGGCAGGATAGATTTTTATGCCGTTGCGGAGGACGTCAATAACACCTCGCTTGGCAATTTCGCCTTGCAAGCGGTTTAGAAATGGTGAGCGTTTTATGTCGTTGTCACGCACACCTAAAAGTTCGATTTGTTTCGGCTGTGTTACTTCCAAAAATCGAAACAGGCGAGTTTCGTCGACAGCATATTCACGGCTGTAGTCCTCGTTTCTGCCTTGTTCATAACCGTTTTCTTTTACAAGCCAATCTACAATTAAATTTTCAAAACCGTTTTCTTTTATATTGGTAGGCATAACTTAATCCTCTTGTTCTGTTGTTTGTTCGTTTTCGTTTTCGTTGTCGTTTTCAATTTCAGCGAAAACTGTTTCTTCTGTCGTTTCATATTCCGGCACGACAATACCACGCACATCTTTTTTCCCCGTTACAACGTCGGAAATTAGGCGAGTGCGGTATTCTTGCAGGAGTTCAATTTGGCGGTTTGCGTTGTTTATAGCCGTGTCTATAATTTCACTTTGTTTGTCAAGGTAATAGACAATCATTTTTTGTTCTGTATAATCAACAGGCATTGTAATTTTTAGGCTTTTCAAGGCACTTGCTGAAATATGAACAATTATGTCACCTTTGGCTGCAGAGGCTCTCTGCTGTACTAAATATGGACAGCGAATAGCATATACTAAAAATTTAGGATGTATATAACCATTGCTTTTAAATATAGCAACATCTCCGCTTGTATAAGTTATTTCGTCAATATTATTGACTACAGCTTGTCCTATTTCTGTTTTTGTTTCCCCTGACAAGGCAAACAAAACTTCTGATTTTTCAATTAGTGCATAAGGTGGTGTAGCATTTTTGTTAATGCGAGTTATGGGTTTCGATAAAATTAATGCACTTGTTCGATAAATATCGCCATAACGAATACAAGCAACACCATTTTCATCATCATCAGTTCGAGAACCGCCGTGACCTTTACGGAAAGAACCGAGTTTACCAAGTGACATCTCTTTCCACCCCTCCCCACCTTTCGTTACCGCATTATTAATCACCGCCTGTTTTTGTTCTTTCAGCAATTCAATCTCTTTTTTCTTTGCGTTGATTAGTTTATTAATCTGTGAAACTTTCCAGTCGAGATAACGGACGATTTGGTCTTGTTCGGGGAGTGGGGGGAGGGGGATATGCATTTGCAAGAATTTATCTATTGTTACAACCTTTCTTAATCCTGTGTAAAGAGGTCTAAGCCCTTTTACATTGTCAATAGCAATAAAATAGTATTCGAGAAATTTGGGAGTAATATTTTTTATATTAAAAACATTGTATGCACCTGTAATCATTCCTTTATAGTTTGACAAACCCACAGTTCTCGGTGTTTCATCTACATCAAATAAACAAAATATAATTTGTCCCGGGTCAACAATTTTATATGTTCCAAAGTCTGCCGGAAATTTTCCGCCACCGTCCATATTACGAATTATAATACCCAACTTGGTGAGTGATAAAAGTGTATAATCGGCGGAGTTAGCACCCACAGTATTTTTTGTTTCCGACAAAAAGTTTTTTAATCTTTTCGTTTCCCAACCATTAGGCAAACTTCCATACCATTCACTCACGATAACACCTCATTAAGCAAGCCGTCTGTTTCGGCTTCAAGTTTGCGAATATCCGCAACAATATCGGAAAGTTCACGCAACTGCACAGGCTTATAAAAATATTTTGTAAAGCTGATTTCGTATCCGATTTGGGTTTT
>JAISIJ010000219.1 GCA_031262245.1 Oscillospiraceae bacterium
TGAACCGTGCAATACTAATATCCGTGGCTTCGCCACGGTAGATTTTCCAAAGGAAAATCTACCCATTAAAACCATTTTATAATGGTTTTAATGGGATATTAGTATTATATAGCAACTTGAAAATTGTTTGATATAGCATAAAAGAAAAAACTTGGTATATACCACATATACCAAGTTTTTTCACATAATAGCCAACATAAATCATAAATACTTCTGTAAAGTAGTTATTGTTTTGCAATAGCAGAGTTAAGCATAAATTTTTTGAAAACTGCAATATCGCAAACATTAAGATTACCGTCACGATATGTGTCAGATGCTTCAACCTGTCCGTAAGTTAGATTTTCGTATGCTGTAAATAAAATATACTGTACCAAGATATTGTAATCGTTAATAGTAATGTTTCCATTACCATCATCTGCCAGTTTAACTATCTTGACAATAATTCTTCCGTTCTCGGAAGTCATTTCTACGGAAACAGGAATACTTTTTGATAGGTCAGTACCCTCAACGGAAACTGTCAGTACAAAATCTCCCGGCAAATTCGTTTTCAGCGTAATGGTTGCCGTACCTGTTTCGGAAATTTCCGATACCTCAACAATTTCTGCGATATTATTATCACTTGAATCAGCAGATAATTTGTATCCTCCGATACTTTCACCGGGCAATAAATTTACTGAAAGCTGTACAGTTGTGTCATAATCTACTACAGAAAGAGTATCAAATTCAATATCTGTAATTTCAACTTTATAATCGCAAGTAAGAACATTTTGCTCAACAGAAATTGCATTATAACTCATAATATTTTCAGATGTTGTAATAGTATATGAGTTAATTGCAGTCGCCTTATAACCGCTTTTATAGCTTAATTTGAATGTTTTTGCAACATTTTCGTTGTCTGTCTGGTCATTTTCAACCTGATTTACAGCAGTTACTTGATAAGAAATATTTGCATTGCCGTCATTTAAAATCAGGTTTTCCCAAGTAATCGTACTTGTTTTTACATAGTTATCAAAGATTACTTCGGCATAGGTTTCATAGACATTAAACGCAATAATTTTAGGAGCAATCTCTGATTTTATCGGGATATTAACTTCGGTCTGTTCGGGGGGAACAGGTAACCATTCAGATTCGTCGGAAACATAACCGTCTTTTTCAACTTTAACTTTCCATTGTCCAAATCCTACATTCCAACCGTACTTACCGTTAGAATCGGAAATTAACGGATTTATTTGGTCTAATTCCGTGGCATCCCAAAGAACTTCGTTTCCGTCTTCGTCTTGATAATAAACGCCCTCTACTCGATTTTCGGGGACAACCTCATAAACGTACCCGGAAGGGTCTATTGCCCAGTTAATCAATCCGTTTATAAACCAACCTAAACCTCTGCTTATATCGTCACCCCAGAAATCCCAAATTGCAACAACTGCTACTCCGGCTAAAAGTACAGGACACGCTATAGTAGCTACTTCCGCTAACCCTAAAGAGCCCTTTACCAAAATTGCCGCTGATAAATAACTTCCGGAATAAGATACGGCAGAACGCACAATAGCAAATAATGCAAATTCTGCCAGTAAAGTTCCGAAATCTTTTTCACCGGTCAACACCATAGCTAAATCGAATACGTTATCAAGATTTCCAAGGAAAGGTAAGGGATTATTAACACCTGAAAACGCTCCGATTAAATCTACAAAATCGTTTGCAGTTGAGAGAGAATCGGGTATTGGATTTTCAAAAGTAATTTCAGCAAGTATACCTCGCCAATCTGTACCGTTAGGAACATAGGTTTCAATGGTATAAGAATATCCGTCAGCCCCGAGAGAAAGCCGTGAGTATTGATTTTGCGAATATTTGTAACCCTCTTTTTTCAACTGACTTTCGGTTTTCGGAGTGTTTTATCTGTAGGAAAGAGTATATTCGGTGCTATTTTCGTCAGTTAAAACAGTTTTGATTTTCAGTTCTTCTTCGATATCAACAAGTACAGTTTGTTCGACATCTTTCCAAACATCACTTAATTGTTCGTATGCCGATTCAAAGTCAAAATCCGCATATCCCATATCAAAGTTTTCAATACCTATATATAAACTCCAACGTAACGCCACTTTTCAAACTAAAAAACAAAACACAGATAACAAGTGCACTAAAATTAAAAAGCAACCTTTTATGAAAATAAACGGTTGTTTTGATTTGCAAAAATTCGCTAATTTTTTTGTAAAAAAATAAAAAAAACACTTGACTTTTGTAAAAATATAAAGTATAATACTATTATAGGTATTATATGGCGACTAAATTTTATGTGTATAATTTTTACAGGAGAAAAACAAACGCCAACTTTTGGAATGAACAGGAATTTCGATAACAAATTACCACCGTTATCCCCCTCGTGAAGACTTAATTTTCGCAATTATTGGTTATAACCTCACAATTATTCTCAATTTATATGTAATAAAATGGCATGAAGGCATTTCCATTTTATAGTTAAAGGTACAACATAAGTGATGGTCAACTTTGTAATTAAAATAAGAGGTGCAAAATGAACGATAAAAACAATGAATCTAATAACCACAAATCAGATTTTTCTGAACTGATTATTCATACGAATAATTATATAATCGGCAATGAATCTGAACAGCAGGAAGACCATATTAGTTCCGACCTTACCAATATTGAAAATATCTCTAAAAACCTTAAAGTTATCAGAACACACTGGTTTGAAGGATTGCAATTCTTTCTTATGAACGGACAAAAAGGTAACTCTAAATATCTTAAAGATATGTATTGCTATAAAAACGCCAGTTCTTTGACTATTCCTGACAATGAAAAAGACAGGCTTTACGGTGCTCATATAAAAGCACAAATGCCGGCGGAATCACGCAAAGAATCAAAAAGTAATACCTATGCAACAGATTGTTATGATACGATTAATGACCGTATTCAAGGTTGCGGACTGTATCTTGATTTAAGTAAATGTAAACAATGGCAAGACGCAACACAAGAAAATAAGAGTATATTACAGGCGATTATACCCGGAAACGAAATTTCCCAATATATTCACTTTGAACAGGAAAATACCGATTGTACTATTGAAAATATTTTAAATCAACCCGAAAATCAAGAATTAATTATACACGCTATGCGTGAATTTCCCAACAAGCCGGTCGCTTATATAATAACTCGCAGTGATGATTGTTCAGATATTGACTACAAGAATACATTGGAACGGCTGATAATATCATCTAGCGTTCTTTTTTTTAGTCGTTGGAATGCATTATGGAATCAAAAACAATTATTATCGGTAGAACGACTCCGGCGTTTTAATTCTCACGAATACGCACAAATCATATTCGGGATGACCGGAACCAAGAAACGTTTGGAAAAAATTCACGATAAATTAAATACCGGGGCAAGATATCCCGAATATATCAAATCTAAATTTATAGATTATCAAAATATTTGTGAAGATATCTTAGTGTTAGAACGTAATATACGTAAACATATTGAGATGCTTGATATTATTACCAACTGTCAAGATACCGAAACACTTATTGGAAATAGTAGCCCTACCGATTTTTTCCCATACTATGAAATTATTTATCGATGGGCTGAAATCTTCAGTGAAAGAATGGAAAATTCAAAAAAAGAACTAGTTATTTCATACCCTTTGCCAAATGATTATTCACGCCCCGGAATGTATTCTGATTCTCGTAAAATTGAGATAATAATTTATAATTTTTTAACTAACGCAGATAAATATGGATATCCTGATACAAAAATTTTTTTAGATGCACATTTAAGCGATGATAGAAAGTATTACCTTTTTAAAGTAAAGGATTATGGCTATTCATTACCAAAGGATACTAATGAAATTTTTTCGGAAGGATATAAAGGTAAAGAAGTAGACCATATAGCCGGAAATGGTTTAGGGCTTTATCGGGCAAAACTAGTTGCCGATAGTTTTGAGGCGAAAATTATTATTACTGAAAGAAAAAAAATATTTGACTACGATATA
>JAISIJ010000331.1 GCA_031262245.1 Oscillospiraceae bacterium
TACCGGAATTGCTATAATTCACTTTATCAACACGGCTCTGACAGGTGAGCCGTCGCATTTTCCGAGGTTCAGCGGAAATGCAGACAGAGTGTACTCGCCGAATTCCACATCTTTAAGAACTAAACCCTCAAGCAAAACAATTCCGCAATTAAGCAGAATCCGGTGAACCTCTGCCTGCGAATTCGGGTCGCCGACACTTTGCGATTCAACTCCCACAAGCCGAACACCGGACTTCACGAGCAAATTCGCATCTTCTGCCGTTATGATATGCTCACCTTTAATCAGCAGCCGTTCGCAGTTTTGCGGAATATTTCCGCTCCATTTCTGCACGACACATTCGCCGTAAAACACATCGAGAGGAAGTTTGTCCACTCCAACACCGTTTTTGAGAAAGTGAAAAGGTGCGTCAATATGCGTTCCGTTGTGGACGCACATTGAAATATCAGTCAGGTTGTATGTATCTTTTGAAATAGTCTTAACTCGGGTGAATTTCGGCGGTGTATCGCCGGGATAAATGGATGCTTCAAACAGCGGCTGAGAAATATCGATTATTTTCATTTGCTTTCTCACTTAATTCCGTGCCGTTCAAAGAGGGCAGCTATTTGCAAATTGTATAGTTTCTGTGCGAACATTTCCTTGTAACGCACTGTTTTTTCTTTTCCCTCCGATTTCATTTTTTCAAGTTCGACGGGTATATTTTTTTGACTTTCGACAAACTCCTCGTAAGCGTCCTCAAATTTTGCGAATTGATTTAATGCTTCTTGCAAGTCGGCTTCGGCAATGCTTGAAGTTCCGTCTGTTTTTTTTTAGTGTATCTTTTCATATTTTTATTTTCCTCAATAATTTTTATTATTGTATTTGGTTTGTAGAAATTACTTTGTAATTTATTCCATTATAACACATTTGACGAAGTTTGTCAAGTGAGAATTTGGGATTTTTTCAAGGGAGTGATGGGCTCAAGGAGGAGAAATTTTTTCAAGGAGAAATATATCTTTTCACATTAAAATCTAATATTATCTATTTTTTTTGCTGAATTTAAAATATTTTTAAAAAAACACTTGACAAAATGACTTTTTTATGGTAAAATTATGTAATAACATTAATAATTTAACCGTAGGAGGTAACAATATGTCACATAATGTTCAAACAACGCTTAAGAAAGCCGGACTTTTTATTGATAAATTAGTAAAGGAAATAGATGAATTCAAGAATCCAAACTATGCCGTAAAGACTAATTTAGCTTTTTCAAATTATGATAAAATTGAAAAAGAAATTAAAAGTGAAAATGAACGTGAAACCAAAGAAATAAATAAAGAAAAATCAGAATCAGAATCGAAATCGGAACCGGAATCAAAATTAAAATCAGAATTAAAATCGAAATTAAAAACCGACATAAAAGAATCGGTTCGTATTGCAATTTATGCAAAACTAATGGAATTTTATAAAAAGCCATTAGAATTAGACACATCGAATGACTTAAAATTTCCCGAAGCCGTTAAATTAATTTATGAACACTATTTCGATAATTCCAAAGACGAATTTGAATTAATTAATGAAATTTTAGATAAATATAAAGGAGAACATAATTTTAAAACTGCACTTGAAAATTATTTAAAATCTGACAATAAAGAAGATAAGAATACTTTGTATAACGATACTTGCATGAATATTGAAGAATCTTTTAAGCCGAAAGATGAATATGATAAAATGCCGAGTTTGACTGTTACCGAAGAAATAGCCCAAAATTTCAGAACCTATTTGTGGCTTTATAAATATCTTGAAAAGTCTTGTTTTGAAAAATCTCAAGAAGAATATAATACCGAAAAAGAATTTAACAAATCCCAAGAAAAATATAATGCCGAAAAAGAATTTAACAAAGCAAAAGAAAAAATCTTTGCAATTTGTTACCTGTATGCAAATTGCCTTTGGTCACTTGCCGACGGTAAACTTAAATTTGATGTTGATGATAACGATGATAAAATGACACGCGATGAAAAATTAAGCGAACTTCGTATTCGGACACTGATGGATTTAGGTCGTTTTTATATTCGCAATTTTGAAAAAATTTCAGAAATTAATAAATCAAGAACTAAAAGCGTTTATCCTCATAATCGTGCTTTTGTGGCGTATACAAAAGCTATAAAATATCAACATCCGTCGCAGCCATACTGGACTGCTGTCGCTTATTCAAGACTTGCCGACCTTTACAGTATTTTAGGCGAAGTAAACTTTGCAAAAGATAATTACGAAAATGCTATGAAAAAATGGCTTTGTGATATTCACGAAAGAGGTTCTTATCAAGGTGAAACGATTAAAAAAATTACACAATCCACATCGCTGTATAATTCATTCGTCAGAACTTTGCTTAGATATGGAAAATGGTATATAGAATGTGGTAAAAACGATACACATGACTTTGACCACGCTGCAAGATATTTGATTTTAGCTATCAGACTTGAAAATAAACATGCCAAAGCCTATGAACTTCTCACAAGAACAATGGCAAACATCTGGGCAAACGATAAAAACAGAAAAACAAATAATAAATATTTGGAGGATAATACTCGTGAAGTTATAGATATGTTAGAAAAATTCTTTAATATAAAATCAAATAAGCCGAAATTTAAACCGAGTAAAAAACTTGAGCCTAGTAAATCAAAACCTGAAACAGATAAAGACAAATATAAATACGATAGTAGAGGACTTATTAATGAAGAATATCTTAATGAAGAATATCTTGTTGATGTTACGAAAAAAATATTTAAGAAATCAATAGACCTTTACAAAATAAAAGAAAGTGAATATAAAGCTCAGGTTGTAGAAAAAGAAAAACAAAAATTTGATTCATTGACACAACATATTAAAAAAGAATCAAATGATAAAATCAAAAATAAACTTATAGAAATGCTTACGGATTCGCGAAACCTTTCGCTTGAAGCGAATATAAACAGACGTGAACGTAATTTTTCAAAATTTCTGCGTGAAAAAGAACTCAAGTATAAATCAATCTACGGTTCATATTTTCTTTCTATGCAAAGATGGAACTCGTATACACCGACGATTGATGCCGGAAAAGCTCACGAAAGCAAAGGCGGCGGATACTTTATTAAGACGTCAAAAGTCGGTATCGTAATTGACCCCGGCGAGATGATAAATTCATATTTGAATCCTGAGAATATAGAGGTAACAGAACATAATTCATCAATATTCTACACAAACCACGACGTGAGTTATGAACCTGCATATATCGAATCCGTAATAAGTGCTTCCGGACACAAATATTTGTTCACAAAATCCGATGCCGAAAGAATAATCGACGTCCACGAAAAACCCGAATAGCAGAGGTTTGATTTCATATTCTTCCCGCATCATAGCCAAAGTCTTAAAATTTTTTTATTATCCGCTGTTGTATTTTGAAATTTTTTGCCGAATATATATATTATAGCAATTACACTTAATATTTGGACGATTTATATTCTGTAAATCGTCCAAATTGCCCGCAAAATACGTTGGCAGAGTAACTGTT
>JAISIJ010000354.1 GCA_031262245.1 Oscillospiraceae bacterium
GTCTGAATAAGATACTGTTGCCTGTACCGTCACGGCTTGTCAAGTGTCTTAATTTATATTCAAAACCGGTATTAGACATTGTATATTTACAGAAAAATGTTATAGTATTCTCATTTACAGTATAGAAAATATTTTCGGCAAATACTTTTTTTGCACATTGCCATTGTGCCTGATACATTGTAATTTCTGATTCTTCATTTTTGGTACGCAAAAAAGCACCTATATAAAGCGTATCATATTGAGCAGCACGATTATTGTCGAGAAATATAAATTCAATTTGGGCTATGCAGTTTTTCCAATCTTTCTTTTCAAGTGTTATAGAGAAAAACGGCGTTGCGGTATTTTTACCCATTTCGGCTTTTTGTCTGAAGATAATTTTCTCTCCGGTTTTTCGCCCGGGTAGGAAGGACAATTCACGGTCTCCGGCACTTGTTTTAATCGTTATAGGATAATTAACCAAACTGTCTTTGAATTGTTCAAATTCACCGGGCTTATATTCTAAAACACGTTTTAAGAATAAGAAATTATTTCGTCTACCCTCTAATTCCGGAATCTCGTATTCGTCTAAATCAGCAATTCCGATTTCCTGTAAATATCCTCCCGCAAAACGGTCAAAGACGATTTCAGCACTATCATCATTTGTAAGAATATTAGCAAGTTGCCATTGAAGTGAATTTATTATTTTAACAGACCAATATTTCGTCAAATTAAGAGATACTTCTTGAATCATTTTATAAATATATAACAATTCATCAGTTTGTGTGAGAGGACTTTCATCGTGTTTTGATAACGTTATATTAGCTTCGTGTCCTATAACACGAGATATTAGAACCTTATTCAGAGTACATATTCTTTCAGCATAAAGTAATGCGGAAAAAGTAAAATATGCATCATTTGTAATAGGGACTTCGTGAAATTTTATACTTTTATTTACAATAAAGTTGCGTTTAAACAGCTTGTCCCACGCCCATCCATTTACAGACAGAAAGGGATTATTGGAAATTTCAGAAAATTTAAATACAGGTTTATTAGGGAATCTTGTTCCGTCAAATGCAAAAAATGAAGAGTATACTTTTTTTACTTTAGTTTGAAAATCTTCTTCTTCGCCCTTGAACCAAACAATATCTGCATTTTCTTTTTTACCCTTATCAAAAGCTTCTTTAAGCATTGTAGGATAAAAATAATCATCTGCATCCAGAAAAGAAAGATATAAACCATGAGCTTGTTGCATACCGAGATTTCTTGCAGCCCCGGCACCTTTGTTTTCTTGAGTAAGAATAGTTATACGAGCATCCGCTTTAGCATACTCCTCCATAATACTGAGAGAACTATCCGTTGAACCATCATCAACAAAAATTATTTCTATTTCTTTTAAAGTTTGATTGCAGATACAGTCAAGGGTATTTCTCAAAAATTTTTCAGAATTAAAAACAGGAACAATAACGGAAACCTTATAATTTTCAGCTATATACTCGTTATAATATTCCGTCGGTAAATACGCATATGTGCATATTTTGCTGTAAACATTAGGATTGTTAAATTTTTCTTTATCAAATTCGTTTTCCGCAAGCATTTTTTTAAAAAAGTCACTTGCCCTCATAATAAAATCAAATTTACGCTCAAAAGGAATAACTGCTATGGCAAATATATAATTACCGTAAAAACGTTCAATTAATGTTTCTTTCTTCTCTTCAAATATATTTCTTTTTTTATACTCCTCAAGTACAAATTGATGTTCTATAAAGAAATTATGAAACATTTTATCAGGGTCTTTAACTGTAGACATTTCGTTATCACGTCTGTGATAAACGGCAATAACGTCAATATATTTAATAGTTTCGGCAAGTGCCAACGTCTGAAAATAAAAGCCGTTATCGTTAAAAGATGATACGCCCTCATTCCAGAAAATTTTGTTATCTAATAGAAAATCTCGACGGTAAATAGAAGTCCAAATATGATTTGCAAAAGAGAATAATTTCTTATCACTTGCATTTACTATTTTATTAAAATACGATTTATCTTTAACGTGCTTACATTCAGCCTGTTTATAATCACCGTGTTTTTCACTACCCGTAAAGTCAACACGATTGGCACGAACTATATCTAATTTTTCGCCTTGTAACGCATTATACGCATTTTCAAGAAATTTGAAATCATAATAATCGTCACTGTCAAGGAACGCTACATATTCTCCTGTAGCGGTTTTTATCCCTTCATTTTCCGAATAACCCACGCCTTTGTTTTTACGATTGATAAAAACTATGCGTTTGTCAACATCGGCATATTCTTGTATAATCTTTTCTGTTTCATCGGTAGAACCATCATTTATTGCTATTATCTCAATATCTTTCAAGGTCTGATTAACGACGCTGTCTAAACATTGAACCATAAAACGTGCATTGTTATAACAAGGGATTACCACCGAAATTTTGGGCATATTTTTCTTTCTTGCCATTATTGAAACCATCCTTTTTATAAAATTTGTTAAATATATGTATTAAAAAGTAATAATCTCATTAAAACAATATCTTTTGCATTTTATCATAAAAATTATTATCAGTCAAGCTTTTTTTCAGAAAAAATTTACTATAAAATATATGATTACCTCACTCCCCAACTATTGAAAAATATGTTCAAAAAAATGTATAGATACTGAAAAAAAGGGTATAATACAGGAGTAAAATAATGTATAATATAGAAAGAGGGATAATATGAGCGATTTAATAAAACCGGGAACAGATGACCAACCGGCAGGAGATTATATTGAAGTAACTGCTAATGGTGAAATGTACGTTAAAGAGCATAAAGTTACAATTCAAAAAGGCGACCGTTTACCGCCTACAAGCAAAAGCGGTAACTGTTGGAAAAAAGCTTTTTAATATCTATACGTCCCTGTAAATCACACATCCCGAAGTTCCGTATCTGTTTTCACAATTGGCATTTTAGCTGACATCGTCACGATTGGTGTGTTAATTATCCGACTGTGACTGACTATTTTCAGGATTGATAGTGTTAAATTCACCAAAGCACAACCTACCACTCAAAATAATAAATATTCGGCACAATTAACAAAAAACCCCCTTTAAAAAAGGGGATTTTTCACATTCAGTTAAAACCAAGCCTGAAGAGTATCAACTATGAAAAGAATTAGGAAATTTCGATAGTTGTAAATCTCTGCAACTAAGAGAAAACCAAATAAGTTAAACCTAAGCCTAAAGAGTGCCAACTATGAAAAGAATTAGGGAACTTCGATAGCCGACCCTCACAGGAACTAAGAGAAAACCAAATAAGTCAAACCAAAGCCTGAAGAGTGTCAACTATGAAAAGAATTAGGGAACTTCGATAGCTGTCGGCTCTGCAACTAAGAGAAAACTAAAAAAGAATTAGTTGAGGGCATCGTAGTCTTTATCGCCGGTACGAACCCTTAAGGCGGAACGCATATCATAGCTGAAGATTTTACCGTCACCGACATTGCCTGTGCAAGCCGCATTTTGGATAGCCTCGATAGTCTTTTTCTCCCACTCTTCAGAAGATACGACTATCTCAAATTTGATTTTAGGTAATAAGTCAATATCGACAATATTACCTCTGACAAGCTCAGTATAGCCTTTTTGTTTGCCGCAACCCATAACTTGTGTTACGGTAATGCCGTTTACTTCTATTTTATTCAACGCTTCCTTTACGTCCTCTAACTTTTCGGGACGTACTATAGCTTCTACTTTTATCATTTTCTTACCCACACTTTCTATATAGATATTATATAGTAAATCTTGTTGACATTGAAATAAATTCAATGTCAACGCTCGCCGGCTAACGCCGCCGTACCGCCGATTCTCGGCGGTATAGTCATTCCATTTTTATTAATTAAAAATGGAATGACTATAAAGTGCCATTAATATAACATATGCCAATTTTTCAGTCAACAGATTTATAAAACTTTATTTTCAATCAATAATCGCCGTGCATACTTAAATAAACAATTA
This sequence comes from Oscillospiraceae bacterium, assembly GCA_031262245.1. Classification (GTDB taxonomy): domain Bacteria; phylum Bacillota; class Clostridia; order Oscillospirales; family Ruminococcaceae; genus BNZF01. Next base: position 3,984 of record JAISIJ010000354.1, read on the forward strand.
AGTTAAATAATTCCGCAAAACATCTGTGAATATTACCCACCGCAAAGCACAGTTTCAATAATCGCCGTGCGTACTTAAATGAACAATTAAGTTAAATAAATCCGCAAAATACCTGTGGGTGTTACCCACCCGCAAAATACCTGTGGGTGTTACCCACCCGCGAAACACCTGCAGGTGTTACCTGCCCACTAATCTAAACCGTTGAATGAAGGATATGCTTCTTCATCGTGTTCTGATTTATCCATCCCGATTGCCTGTTCACGTTCGGTTGCTTTGATAGGACCTAAAAGACGACAAACAAAGTAACAAATAACCGCTCCGACTACTGCCCACATTATTGTAAAGCCTATCGAACCAAGCTGTGCAAGAAATTGTGTTGCCGCATTGTAAGTTACAGTACCTTCGTCACCTACATATTCAACTGATTTGTTGTAGAATAAACCGTAACCGTGTTCCCAACCACTGATTTCGGGGTTTGCAAATAATCCTGTTGCAATACCGCCCCATATACCGCCTGCACCGTGACATCCGAAAACGTCCAATGCATCGTCATAACCGATTTTTTTCTTAATAACAGAAATCATAAAGAATGAGATAGGTGAAACTAATATACCTATTATAAGAGCTGCCCAAAGCGGAACAAAACCTGCACCCGGAGTAATTGCAACAAGACCGATTACAAGACCTGTTGACGCACCGACTAAAGTTGCTTTACCTGTTTTAATAACATCAATGAGCATCCAAGAAAGCATTGCCGCACCGGCTGCAATAGAAGTTGTCATAAATGCGTGAGCTGCCAAACCGTCAGCAAGACCTGATGAACCGGCATTAAATCCATACCAACCGAACCAGAGTACACCTGCACCTAAAGCAACAAAGGGAATATTATGAACTTTATATCCGCCTTTTTCGTAACCTTTACGTTTACCGAGGATAATACAAAGAACAAGAGCTGTAATACCTGAAGAGATATGAACAACGTTACCGCCTGCAAAGTCGATAGAACCGAGGTTGCCGAAACCGAGACCGAGTAATCCGCCGCCCCAAACCATATGTGCCAAGGGGTAATAAACAACGACAGACCAAACAATCAAGAATATAAACAGGGATTTAAATTTCATACGTCCCGCAACTGCACCTGTAAGCAACGCAGTAGTAATCATTGCGAAAGTCATTTGGAAACCAACCCAAACCAATTCCGAATAGGTTGAACCCTCATCTGAGAACGGAGTATTAGGAGTAATACCATTTAAAAATGCTTTTGAGAAATCGCCGAAGAGTTTGCCGTCACCGCCGAAACAGAGTGAGTACCCCATTATGAACCACATTACAGCACCTATGCCCAAACAAACATAAGATGTAAAGAGGTTGTTTACCACATTTTTACGTCTTCCCAAACCTCCGTAAAAAAAGCCGAGAGCCGGGGTCATTAACATAACCAAAGCCGCACAAATCAACATAAAGCCCGTGTCGGCGCCGCTCAACCATACATCGACATTTTCAGCAGTATTCTTTACTGCTTCACCTTCCGCTGCCAACAATAATAGATTGGATAACATAGAATTTCCTCCCGAATAAGTATTATAAAATACAAAAATATAACGAGAACGCCCTTAAACGTCCTCGTTTATTTTCTTGATTTATTTTATGGTCTTATTATATCACAGAAAATCTCGTTGTCAAGTAAAACATTTTAAACTTTTCAGAGATTTTTTTAGAATATATCACAAAAGCTTTCCCTCTAATATGCAATACTTCTTAACGTCTTTCATAACATAGTCAAATGCCTCGGGAGTAATGGATTGAGCACCGTCACTTAATGCCTTTTGAGGATTGGGGTGAACTTCAATCATAAGTCCGTCTGCACCGACTGCAACAGTTGCTTTTGAAAGAGAATGAACCATTGCTGCCTTGCCTGTTGCGTGAGAGGGGTCGCCGATTACGGGCAAATGTGTCATTTTTCTCAAGAGAGGTATACAAGAAAGGTCATAGGTATTTCTCAAAGCAGTTTCAAAAGTACGGATACCTCTTTCGCAAAGTATAACATCAGTATTTCCGCTTGCCATAATATATTCCGCCGACATCAACCACTCTTCAATGGTATTTGCAAGACCTCTTTTTAAGAGAATAGGCTTATTACATTTGCCTAACTCCGTAAGCAATTCAAAGTTTTGCATATTTCTTGCTCCGATTTGAATTACATCAACATTATCAAAATACTGTAAATGTTCAATTGCCATAAGCTCCGTAACAATCGGTAATCCTGTTTCTTTTTTTGCTAATTCAAGCAAACGCAAGCCCTCGGCCTTTAAACCTCTGAACGCATATGGAGAGGTTCTGGGTTTGAACGCACCGCCTCTTAAGAAGTTACCGCCCGAAGCCTTGATTTTCTTAGCTGTTTCAACAATTTGTTCTTCACTTTCAACAGAACAGGGACCTGCCATAACAGCAAAGTTACCGCCGCCGATTTTTACACCACCTGCATCAACAACTGTTTGATTGGGATGAAATTTAATATTTGCAAGTTTAAAAGGCTCACTGACACGCTTAACATTTTTAACAATATCAATAGCCTCAATGTCTTCAGCTAAAATCTTTGAAGTATCACCTACTAAACCTACAATGGTTTCTGTTTCACCGTAAATCGGATGGGGTTCAACACCTTTTTGTGAAAGTATTTCCAGTAAATCCTGTATCTCCGCCTCTTTTGCGGATTTTTTGCATATAATAATCATTATTTCTTCTCCTTTTTTTAATTATAATCGTGAGTATACTTATACTATTATATATAACTATAGTATAAAACCCACGAGTACAATTATCGGTTGGAGGATTACAATCCCTGCACTAACCGTGCCGCCTGCACTCCCTGCAACTATTTCGCCTGTACTCGTTGATAACACCTCTTTCAAATAAGTACATATTTATAAAAATATGTACTTACCAATATATTTATGAATTATACAATGTTTCCAAAAGCATAGTAATCATTGTGTCAACTGTATCATATTCCATAACCAATATTTTTTCTGATAATTTGTCAATCTGTGATTGTATTTCCTCTTCTTGTCCGGCAGAAGAAAGTTTTTCAACTAAATCTTCAATTGCAATAGTATCAAAGTCTTCAATTGCTTTCTTTAAAGATTTAAGAATATTACGCAAAGTATTAACATCAACGGAAACATCGCTTTTTCTGCGTTCTGCTAATATAAGTTTAATATTCTCCGAAACAGCTAATAACTCTCTCAGGAAAGGTTCTGTAAAATCTCTGATAAATTCAACATTTTCCTCTTTGCCCGCAGCTTCAAGACGTTTAGCTTGGTCGGAAAGAGATTTACTGCCGACACTTGCAGATGCAGACTTCAAAGCGTGAACAGAAACAGTATAGAGTTTCCAGTCTTCATTTGCAATAGTTTTCGGAATAGTTTCCAATAAATTCAACGCATCGTGATAAAATGCTGTCAATGCCGCAACGTAAGCTTTTACAGACCCGCCCGACATAACTATACCCTGTGTCGTGTCAAGCCCCTCAATAGTAATAGTTTCCTCGATTTCCGAACTTTCCTGCTGTACTTTCGGAGCCAACAATTTAACATCAGGTAACCATTGCTCTAAAATATTACTCAACTTAAGCGTGTCAATGGGTTTAGGCAGATAATCATTAAAGCCGTGTTGCAAAAACATTTCTTTCATACCGCTCACTGCATTGGCAGTAAGCACCACGACAGGCAATTTAATGTAATAAGATTCACCTGTTTGTTCACCGAAATTGCGTATAATCTTTATAGCCTCAATACCGTCCATTTCCGGCATCATATGGTCCATAAAAACTAAATCATAAGGCAGTCCCTGAATAAAAGCAGATTTTATCTTATCAATACTCTCCTTACCCGATTTTGCCGTATCAATTTTCATACAATAAGGAGCCATAAGTTGCTCTGCAACAACAAGGTTAATGTCAATATCATCCGTAATAAGTATGTGTGCATCAGGTGCACTGAATTTAACAACAAAATTATGACGATTGTAAAGATTATCTTCGTCAACACCGTTGATAATATTTGCACAGGACAACGCATTAATCGGCAAAGAAATAACCTGTTCATTATCTTTACTCGGACGAATGTCACCGTACTCTGTCATAATAACACATTTTGGCGAAAAATTCTCAATTTTAGAAATAATATCTACAGCCTCTGTTGCAAATTCAGAAGAATAGAATACATAATCATATTTTTTACCCATTTGTGCGTAATTCATAAATTCCAAATTGCCGCTTACAGCGTCAACGTTAACACCTAAAGTTTCCAAATTACGCAAGGCACTGGCTTTGTGTGCAGGTCTTGCTTCCCAAAGCAAAACATTTTTATCGGTTTTGTCGTTGATATTTGCATATGGTGCGTTATTTTCAATCTTAACAGGAAATGAAAAAGTGAAAGTCGAACCTCTGCCGTAAGAAGACTTAACGGTAATTTCTCCGTCCATAATCTCCGCAAGACGTTTGGAAATGGACAGTCCCAATCCAGTACCTTGAATCGTTCTGTTTTTCTCAAGGTCAAAACGTTGAAAATCATCAAATAACGAGCTGAGATTTTCCTCTTTAATACCAATCCCCGTATCAATAACATCAATGCGTATATCCGCTTTCTCTCCGTTTATTTCGCCGAAAACCTCAAGTTTAACAGAACCGCTGTGAGTATATTTAACGGCGTTTGAAAGGAGATTTAACACAATCTGACGGACACGCACTTCGTCACCGATTAGGTTATTAGGTATAAAAGGAGATATAAAAGTAGTAAAAACAATAGGTTTATCTATGCAACGAATGGATATAATCCCCACAACATCATTTATAATACTGGATAACTTAAACGGCACTTCAACTAATCTCATTTTACCGCTTTCAATCTTTGAAAAATCCAAAATATCATTAATAATAGAAAGTAAATTTTCGCTTGATTGTTTTATTGTGGTTGTATACTTATATATAGTAGAGGGGAAAATATTTTTCTCACGCAAAATCAATTCCGCCATACCAACAATTGCGTTCATAGGCGTGCGTATTTCGTGAGAAGTATTCGCCAAAAACAGCGACTTTGCTTTGTTTGCAAGTTCCGCCTGTTTCTTCGCTTTAAGGATATCTGTTTCGTCGTGAAGTATTACAAGTACACCTTTGCTGAAAGCATCTTCAACGGACTGTTTGAAAATATTATTATCATCACCGATAGAATAATCATAAAAATTTTCATTTTTCAACGGTGTCATAACAATAGTATAAATACGTTTCTGTTTATTAAGAGAAAGGTCAAACTCATATTCAAGCCGAACCTGTTCCCCATTTATTGCACGCATTAATCCGTCAAGAAGATTGGTAAGCATTCCCTCGGAT
>JAISIJ010000414.1 GCA_031262245.1 Oscillospiraceae bacterium
TGTGAAACTTGTGTTTGCAAGGTCAACTAATTCGCCGTCTGTCAGCGGAGTTTTTGCGGAGGTTGTTGCCGCAGTTGCGACAAAACCCGACATACTCTCGGCAACAATGCCGAATGTCAAGTTAAACGCCAATACTGACGAAATTATTAATGTACTTAATTTTTTCTTTTTCATAATGAACACCTCTCGGTTCGTAAACAAATTGTTTATAATTTCATATACTTACATTTATCTATATACTATTATATAACCTTTTTGGCTATGTGTCAATTGTTTTTTTAAGTCGTTTTTAAAAACTGTTAAAATGCATAAATAAACCGCCGTAAATGGATAGAGCTGTAAATGTTTTTGTTCGTTTTGTACAATATGTCTTTCAAAGTCAATTATTCATTAGTTTTTGTGGGGAAGTTGTGTTGCATATGGTAGTATAAGATATAACCGAATTGAGTAGAATGAAATTTACGTGAAAGAGCATAAAAAGTATTGACAAATTTTTTTGTTGTGGTATAATGTAGCATTGTAGGCAAAATAAACAGCAGTGAAAATTTAACAGGGAACATTTATAAAAAAATAATGAATAAGAAAATTAGTATCGGGTTGTGTATAAGTTTAATGGCTTGTGTTGCAATTATCACTTTCTTTATAACCACAAATTTATCGCTGAAAAAATTTAATAAAAATATCTCAAATATTCGTGCAACAGCCGCAAGGTTCGCAGATTTTGACGAAGTCTATAAGCTTGTCAAGGATAATTTTTATATTGATTCGGACACAAGAAACTCCGTCAGCAACGGCATAAGCGGATATATCGCAGGCTTGAACGATAAGTACAGCGTTTATTATACCCAGAAACAACTTGAAGAGGCAAACGACGCTATGAAGTCGTCACTTACAGGAATTGGTGTCAGCGTTAAGGAAGAAAATGGTTATATAAAAATTATCGAAGTTTTGACGGATACTCTCGCTCAAGAGGCTTTGAAAGTCGGTGACGTTATTGTTAAAGTTGCGGGTGTTGACGTTAAAGATACAGGCTACAAAGAAGCTTTAAACCAAATCCGTGTGGGTTTATATGACGGTATCGAAATGACTGTCCGCCGCAATGGTCTTGACGAAGTGAGAAAATTTACCAACCGCACCCTCGAAAATACCTCTCTCGTTACAGGCGAAACAATCTCGGGGGATGTTTATTATATAAAAATTAACCATTTTGACAACGGCTCTTTTGAACAGTTTAAGGAAGTTTTTGCAAAATGCAACACCCCAAAACTCATAATTGACGTGAGAAATAACACAGGCGGTTTGATTTCAGAATGTGAAAAAATGTTAGCGTTGTTATTGCCGAAAGGTGAATTCGCAAAAGCGACTTATCGTGACGGTCGCGAGGAAACTATTGTAAAATCTGAAAACAACTTAGCTTTCACAGGAAATATTATACTTCTTGTCAACGGAACAACAGCAAGCTCCGCCGAATTATTTACAGCAACTTTAAAAGACGAAGCAATGGCAACAACTATCGGCGTTCGCACTTTCGGAAAAGGAATTATGCAGCAAACTTTTATGCCGAAGTCCGGCGGCTCGCTGACATTGACAGTTGCAACTATCCGAACAAATAAAAATCCCTCTTGGCACGGAATAGGTCTGCTCCCTGATGTTGAGGTTGCTCTGTCGTCGGATTTGGGTATAAATTTGGGTGCAGATGTTGTTGAGGAAGATAAGCAGCTCAATAAAGCACTTGAAATTTACAAAAATTCCTAATTACGACAAGGGGTGGAGGGTGCGTGTATTATAATAAATAACGATAACATCATTTCAGCGAAGTAATATTTTCAGCGAAGTAACGTTACTACAACGCAGTAACAATTTTATTTCAAAGAAATATTTTTTGGTGGAATAAATTTCAATGGAATAACATCTCAGTAAATAACATCACGTCAACGGAATAACGACATTGAAAGAGCATAAAAAATTTCAAATAAATAACAATTACTTCAACAGACTATCCGTCTTGTCAACGGAATAACTCATTAAAAATAATATAAAAATTTACAAAGGACTATCCGACTTGTCAACGGAAGAAACCATTTTTAAAGGACTGGAAAATGAAAGAAATATCAAGAACCGGTTACGAGAAACTCCAAAAAGAATTAGCCGCTAAAAAAGTTGAACTCAGAGAAGTTGCCGAGAAAATTAAAGAAGCAAGAGGTCACGGCGACCTCTCCGAAAACGCCGAATATGACTCCGCCAAAGAAGAACAAGGTAAAATAAAACAACGTATTGACGAAATTACTATCGAACTGGAAGAATCCGTCATTATCGAAGAAGTCGCTACAGATTATGTCGGTATGAACTCTGTCTTTGAAGTTAAATCCCTCAATGATGGTAAAGTTATTAAATGGAAAATCGTTGCACCAAACGAAATTGATATCCCAAAAGGGTTTATCTCAAATGAAAGCCCGATCGGCTCTGCCGCTATGCGTAAAAAAATAGGCGAAGTCTTTACCGCAACAACCCCCAGAGGTGATAAACAATTTGAAGTTATTTCTATTATGGCGGAGTAACAAAAATAGTTATTTTTTGTCAGCGGCGGCAGAATTTTTTCAACAACAAAAAAATCGTCAGCGGCGGCGGAATTTTTTCAACAAAAAAAAATCGTCAGCGGCGGCAAAATTTTTTCAACAAGAAAATCGCAAACAAATAAACGCACTATCAACAGCATAAAAAATATTGAAAGAGCTTGAAAGAGAGACTGGAAAATGGCTGAAGAGAGAGATGTCAGAATACAAAAACTTGAAGAACTGAAAGAAAATGGTAAAAATCCTTATACAAACACAAAATTTCCTGTGCTATCAGATGCGAATACATTAAAAGCAGAATACGAAATCTTTGAAAAAAGCGACACCGACCCCGAAAACCCTTTGCCCAAACCCGAAACAAAAATCGCAGGACGTATCACAAACTGGCGTGCTATGGGAAAAGCACATTTTATTGACTTGCAAACCGCCAACGGTCGTATTCAAGTTTATGTCAAACGTGACGACATTAACACAGAAGATAACCCCGATGCTTTTGCAGACTTCAAAAAATGGGACATCG
>JAISIJ010000425.1 GCA_031262245.1 Oscillospiraceae bacterium
AAGACTGAATAAAAAACGACCTGACATTATTCTTTGCGACGAACTCATTGGCAACCTTAATGTAAAGATGTTTTAAACTCTCATTATTTATAAAAAAACAGCGGTTTAAATGGCTCAAAACAGTATGAAAAAGTATAACTAAATTTAAAATCCTCGAATGATTTTTGAAAGGTTAATATTATGAAAGAAAAAAACTTTTGTAACAGATATTAAAAACCATATGAATGTAGTTTTCCGCAATGTCCGCGACTGTCTTTTGACTTGTGATGTGGATGCGGAATTTTCGGGTATTCCGATATGGAAACAAGTTTATCATACGCTCCATTCGCTGGATAGATGGTTCATTAACCCCGAAATTTATACCGAACCCTCTTTCCACAAACTCGACCTTAACAATATGAACGTAAAATCGGACGGTTTTGACCTTTCAAGAGATATTTTGCTCAAGTATTACGAGGAAATAAAGGCGAAAATATTTGACTATTTAGACAGTCTTGATGACGAAATGCTTTTGCAAATTCCCGATAAATGCGAAAGCGACCGGATGACATTAATCCTTGCTCAGTTGAGACATTTATTTTTGCATATCGGTATAATTAATGCGGTAACAATTATGAATACAGGCAAATGGCCTTTTATGGGCGGGTATCCCAAGCCAAATGATGATAGAATTTGGGAATAGTCGGGAGAAATATGGTGGAATGAGAGCAAATGACTAATGGTATTCTTATCTGCGGACTGAATGGTGCGGGGAAAACAACACTCGCACAAGAATTGGCGAAAATATCGGGATATAAGCATATGGACATTGAAGATTATGCTTTTTTGCCGTCTGAAATTTCGTATTCAAAACCAAGTTCTTGTGAAGAAATTACTTTCCTTTTACTTGCAGAAATGGTGAAATATCCGCAGTTTATTTTCTCTGCTGTGGACGGGAATTTCGGTGCTGAAATTGTCAGCAAATTTGACCTTGTTATTCTAATGGAAACTCCACTAAAAATACGGCTTGAACGAATAAAACAGCGTTCTTTTGAGAAGTTTGGAAATCGTGTTCTTGACGGCGGAGATTTATATGAACAGGAGAAGAAATTTTTAAATTTTGTCGCTAACCGTGAATTATTAAGGATAGAAAATTGGACGAAAACGCTTAACTGTCCTGTTCTCCGCATAGACGGCACAGAGGATTTTCACGAAACGGCAAAAGAAATTTTTGCTCATTTTAAATAGTTGAATTTTTAAAAAGCATAGGGATTAAACAGGTCTATGATAAATATCAAAACTTATATAAAAAATTCTCTTTACAAAAAGAACCATTTGACGGAATTTGTTGACTTACAAAAATCTAATGAAATTGCGATTTTTGCAAAAAAAATTGACCCCGAATATATAGAGGGTGCAATTGTTATCAATTATTATGAAGAAATATTAGGGTTAGGATATTGGGATTATATTGTCCCGACTTGGCAATTTTGGATTGATGCTATTGATGAATATTTAATAAAAAATCACAGCATTGTTAATTTCCCTGACCAGCCTGCAAAAATAATATTAAAAAGAATTTATAACGACATTTTAGGCATAAAAATAGATAATTCGGATAGAAAAATTGAAATTAAAGAGTTTGATTTTTTCAATTCTATGTTGGATTCTGCCGTTTATTTTTTCAAAGAAATTGAAAAGTATTTTTCTGTTAGTACAGGTATATATTTAGTAAAAGCATACGAATTAAAAGCGAAAATACAATAAAAAAAGGGAACAAAAATGAATATAAATTATAAAGATACACACGGATTTTCTCATAAAGAATTGCAGGAACTTTTCTTATCCGTGGAGTGGTCAAGCGGTCATTACCCGGACAAACTTGTCATTGCAATGCAAAATTTTGAAACGGTTTATTCGGCTTGGGACGGCGACAAACTCGTGGGGCTTATTTCCGCAATGGACGACGGAATTATGACTGCATATGTGCATTATTTGCTCGTTAATCCGGCATATCATCATATCGGAATCGGCAAACATTTAGTTGAATTGGTGAAAAATAAATACAAAGATTATTTGCGAATTGTCGTGGTAGCTTATAACGCAGAATTGAAATTTTATGAGTCCTGTGACTTCAAAAAATCCGATGATGCAAGTGCGATGTTTATAACATCTTTGTGGACGTAAGGGGGACATTATAAACAGCTTGCTGATAAATATTTTATACGGAAAGGCTTAAATAAAAATGACGAAAACGAATTACAAAATACGTCAAGCATTGCCGAGTGATATAAATTCTGCACTCGATTTGGCACTTCGAGTTTTTATCGAATTTGAAATGCCGGATTATGAACCGCAGACACTCACAAATTTCAAAAGTGATTGCATTGACAATGTCGAATACAGAGAGCGTGTTCGCTCTGGAAGCAATTTTATGTTTGTCACTCTTGATAGAGATAAAATTATCGGAACGATTTGTGAGCGTGGTAACGGGCATATTTCAATGCTTTTTGTTGACGAAAATTATCACCGAAAAGGCATTGCAATGGCACTTATAAAAGAAATGATTGCCGCATTAAAATTGCAGGAGTTTGAAAAAGTTACACTGAATTCTTCGCCGTATGGGCTGCCTTTTTACGAGCATTTCGGCTTTACGGCGATTGACAAATTGCAACACAAAGACGGATTTATTTTTATGCCTATGCAGTATATTATAGTAAGTTCAAATGCATAGTTGATGAAAATCACGAAACGTTTTTAACGGTGGAAAATCAAATTTATATGGAGGGACATCATATAATACCTTGTAATGTTAAAAATAGCAAAGAAATTAAAGAAGAATATAAGTCAAGGTTAGATAGAGAAGAAAATATAGTTTGCATTTGTCCCAATTGCCACAGAAAGGTTCATTCCGGGAACGAAGAAGTAAAGCGAGAGATATTAAAAAAGATTTACAATAAGAAAAAAGAGGATTTGGAACAAGCCGGAATATATATAACATTTGATAAGCTGTTTGCTTATTATAAACGTTAATACATCGGGAGTATAGTTATACATATGCCTAAATAAAAACTCTCCCACATCAATAATCTGTGTTTTGGGAGTTTCGTTTGATGTTTTAATTTGAATGGGACTTGCGGTAATTTTTTAATAATCTAACTTCACAAAGGTAATTTAATTTAAAACGTAGTAAATATTTATATTAGAATGATGTCGATTTAATTTTTTCACAGCTGAAATCTATTGCCCTACAAGAAGAACCGTTTTCTGCAAAATAATGTTTTAAAACATATTTAAACGTAATTAATAATCGACATCATTATAATATCAGAATATTTATTATTAATAAAAACTTGTTCTTTTAAAATACCTTCAACAGTAAATCCGGCGTTGCGGTATGCCTTTACTGCACCGATATTCTCGCTGTATACCCGCAAATAAACTTTGTGAAGTTTCAGCTCGTTAAAGGCTATTTTTAAGGCGGATTTTGTTACCAGCGTACCGATACCTTTTCCGAAAAAATTCTGCTCACCGATATATATTTCGTATTCACAATTTTTATCAGTATAATTTAACTCTCCGAAACTGAACACACCTATATCTTTTTCGTCAGCAGAAAAAATAAACTGAACAACTTTTTCATTTAATACGTTATTATTAAACCAGTTAATATGCTCTTGTAAAGTAATTGTACGTCTGTTGATAAACCATTTGTATATATTTTCTTGATTACGCCACTT
>JAISIJ010000049.1 GCA_031262245.1 Oscillospiraceae bacterium
CGAGTATTTACGGTATTTTTTCTTGTCGTCGGGATTAAGTCCGACCATTTTAATGCAGTTTTTTATTGTTTTTTCGTCGATTTTATTTTGAATAGAAGCGAGCATTTTTAAGTTTTCAAGTCCCGAATAATTGTCCAAAAACGAGGGGCTTTCCAAGAAAATTCCGATACTTTCGGGGAACGTAATTTCCCTACCGAGAGTTTTGCCGTTAATCATTATTATTCCGCTTGTGGGATAAATCAACCCGGAAACAATTCGCATAAGCATTGTTTTTCCGCTGCCGTTTATTCCTTGAAATCCGTAAATTACGCCGGATTTCATAGACAGAGAAATGTCGTCAAGAACGGTACTGCCGTGAATTGTTTTTGTAACATTTTTTATTTCAATATTTGTAGTCATAGTTTTTTCCTTAAAATTATTTTTGTATTTGAGTTAGAAATTTAAAATTTAATCAACCGTGTTAATAATGTCATATTTTTTGAATTTGAACATACCGATTATAATACTTAAAACAATTATTATCAGCGAAATGTATATTCCGGGTTCAAAGTTCAAACCGTTTTTGAGGACTATATTGCTGCGGAAAATCATTCCGTAATTTCCGAGCATTGAATTCGACATTAAATATGACGAAGAAATTAAAATTACTGACATTAGTAAAAAGCTGAAAATAGGCTTAATAAATAACGAAATTGTCATCTGCAACAAATTCAATGCAACGGAAATTAAAATCGGTGATGAAAAAAGCAAAAATTGCAATCTAATACTGTCACTTGTCAAAGACATTGGTTCGGCTAAAAAGTTTCTTGCAAGTAATTCCACATTTATATCTAATTCAAAATCAGCCCTCACAATAAGCACGAAAATGCAAATTATATAAATGATTATTATATGGAAAAGCAAGATGTACACTACATTCCAACAGCATTTTGACAGCCACCAAAGAACTCTTCCTTTTGTTCGCAAAAGAATTTGCTTGCCGTAACCGAACAAGTCGTTATACGGATAATTAAGCGAACCGAAAAACATTGTCGTGAACAAAATTACCCATAAAACAGGAACTCTGAACATATTTTGCGAACTTGGTATATATTCGTTCATACCGCCGTAAATGAACATATAAAAGTCTGCAAATGAATAGTCAGATATGTTATGCAACTTTGCCTTCATTAAAAAATCTATACAGAAAATACAAGGCATAATCAAAACACAACAGAAAAAGAATTTATTTTTCAGTATTCCGTTTTTTATGTCAAATATAATTATTTTAATATATTTCATATTTTCTCCCTTTAATTATTGTGGGGAGGAATGTTGCCGCAAACAAGATTATTCCCTCGATTATTATAACGCTCCAAACTGCAACATAACCTGCAGTAGCCGGATGCATAAATTCTGTCGGAGCTAAAGATATTTCAAGTGAATGTTCAATATTGTTTGCTAAATACTGCCATAAAAGAAGTACTGCAAACGGAAAAATCACCACAACAACCCTATTTTTTATCAAGTGCGTAACGGCAAAACTAAGGCATCCGATTAAACCGCAAAATATAAAATCAATAAGCAGATATATAAACAGATACAAAAACGGAACAGTGTAATATAACTGTGACATAAAGCTTTGTGAAAACACACCTGTATATATTGCCCATTGCGAACTCGGAGTCATCGCCGGAAGATAGCAGGCAGTAAGCATAATATTCAAAATCATCGGTATAATTACAACCAATCCGCTTGCAACGAAAACTGCAATATATTTCGACAGAAAATAAGGCATTCTTTTTGTTCGTATAACCATATTTTTTATGTATCCGCTTTTAAGCTCGCTGCAATATGACCACCCATACGGAATTGCAAGCATTAACGGAAATATGTAAAAGAATATTGTCGAACCTAACGAATACGCCTCTCCGCCGACCCAATTGTTGAATATAGTTGCTGCATCCGGCATTGTGTCATATACATAACCCGCATCTGTAAGTTCTTTAGTTTCATTTACAGCAATCATATTTATCTCAACATTATACATTAATGACATCATTGTCGGCAAAAAAAGTATTATCGCCGAAAGAATGAAGAATTTATTTGTCAGTGCTTTTTTAAGTTCTAATTTTAATATGTTTTTCATAATTAATTTTCCCTTTTAAATGTAAAAATTTTAGTGGTAAACAGTTACGATTGTAAATTTAGAACAATAAATTTTCTAAATTGTGACGAAACATCACCACCACCGATACAAGCATATATTTTCGAGAAGTCAAACTCTTCCGAATTAATTATCCAGCCGACTTTAACAGACTTTGTTTCACCTTTCGGCAGAATATAATTATAATATCTGTTATTTGCCGCAGGGTCGGAAAAATATAAAATCTGCGAATAAAAAGAAACCGCTTTATTACGCTCTTCATCATCGGCATCTTTTTTTACCTGATATATAAGCCCTAAAGATGAAATATTCATTTCATTTTCATTATCGCTCATTGAATTCATATCAATATTTTTAATCGTCACATCTGCCAAAATAAGTTTATAGCCGGTTTTCAGTTCACCGTTTTCATCTAATAATTCTTCTGCACTTGCAAGCATATTGTCTTTATTAATGTTTAAACCTTCAAGCGAATCATAAGTCTTGACATCGTCAATTGTGTATTCCATACTTTCATCGTCATCGGGGTCTGCCGAATATTCAAGTTTAAACAAAACTTTATCGCCGATTTTATAGATTTCATATTCTTCGGTAATATCTATTACTTCTTCTGTAACTCCGACGTCTTCGTTATTATTGCCACCTCTCAAACCATTTTCAAAATCAATATATGACGAGCAACCAATAGTGGATAAAAACGATAAAATCAGAGCACACAACACTATGGGTTTGAATTTTTTCATTTTCTCTCCTTTAACTTAATTTTAAATCAATATATTTCTGATATTCCGGCATAAATTCAAAACCGACAAGAAGACAAATTTTAGAAAAATCAATCATATCCGAATCGACTATCCAGCCGATTTTGACAGACTTTGTTTCACC
>JAISIJ010000005.1 GCA_031262245.1 Oscillospiraceae bacterium
GCTAGAAAATTTGGCAAAGCCATCGAGCATATCAAGAATATATTTATATGTTGGGGGTAATAATGTCCCTTCTAATTGGATATATGTTTATAAAAGGCGGACGAACAAACGAGCAAAGAATTGCTTTACAAAAGCAAGTGAAATATCAGTTGCTTGAAAGGAAAAAATATTCGTTTAGTCTTTTTAAGTCGCTATTAGAAGCTGGTAAATTTAGGCTTTTCTCTAAAACAACAGGTCGCCGCGGCCGTCCATCGTCTATAAAAAAACCAGCCGATATGAAGGATTATACTTTAGGTTTTAGAGAGGATGCTACTACGACTGAAAGAGCTGTTCTTAATGATTTCATGGAATTGCATGGATTTTGTCCATCTGGAAGGACGGCAAGCTGTGCCAGACATGTCAAACATTTAGCGAAGGGTTATAAAGATTTTAATTTGGAAGAAGAAATAAAAGCCGAACAAGCAAAAGAAGAAAGTCCTTTGGAAGAGGCGGCGGCGAAGCCGGAATATTCTAATTCTTCGGAAGAAAGTCCAGACAAAGCTCAAGAAGCACACGAGGAAGAGAAAGAAGAGAAAGCCGAAACTGATAGCGAAGACCCAAAGCCGAAACAAAGAAAATAAACTCAAAAATATAATATTAATAAAATGAAAAGAATAACGGCTGTAGTATTATCATTGAGTTTATTGTTAAGCGGGTGTGATGGAACTTTAGAAAGAGATAAAGTAATTAAACGACTTAACGAAATGATAGAAATCTTAATAGACGAAAAAGAGAACCTACAAACTGCTTTTGATGCACAAGAAGATATTAATTTTAAGCTTGAGAAAGAAAAAAAAGAAGCTGAAGCAAAAGCAAGAAATTGTTCCCGCCAATTAGTAGCTTGTAGAGAGAGTTTTAAAAAGCTTGAAAATACAATAGAAGAGAGTAAAGAATGAAGAGAGTGTTAAGCATAATACTATCGTTAAGTTTAATATTGTGTAACTGTGGCAAAGTTAACGAGCCAATAATAAAGAGAGATACGATAAAGACCATACCGATAAATTATCTAGGGGAAGGCCATGAAAAAATTTGGGGAACGACCATTGAGATAAAAGGAGTTGAAGACGAGACAACAGTAAGTATTAATAATTTCAAAGAGGCAATTCCAAAAGATAAATACGATAAAGTTAATGCTTGGTATTGGAAGAACGGAATTGGCCGAGCATTAACAGAAAAGCCGATACATCTAGACGAGGTAGATAAGGTTGAGTTTGTTCGTAAAAAAGAAGAAGTCAATCATAGTCCCACTCCAACGCCTTCGTTAACTCCAAGTCCAAGTCCCGAGACCAAATTTTCAAAAGAAGTATTAGAATTCGGCAAAAATGTAAGCATTGTTGCCGCCTTTGCCGTAGTGCCTTTTTTGCTGGCTGTATATGCATCATTTTCAGTTCTATATTCCTACAGTGCTATTATTTCTTTAGGGACTTTATTATATATGTGTCCTTTTGATATCAGTAGTTACCTGCCTTTTAGGTATATCTAGTAAAAAGTCAACATAAACTTATATAATATAAGTCAAATGAAAAGAATAACGGCAATATTGTTATCATTGTGTCTAGTATTATGTAGCTGTGGTAAAGGCAATGAGCCTCTGGCAAAGAGAGAGTTAATAGCCCAGACCAAAGCTGATGCGAGCGAACCGCCCAAACCGATAGAGAAGACCATACCGATAAAATATCTAGGGGAAAACCTTGAAATAATTGAGGAAACGTCCATTGATGTAAAAGGAGTTGAAAGCGAGACTACGATAAGTATTAATTATTTAAAAGATACAATTCCAGAAGATACGTGCGATATAGTAGATGCTCATTATTGGAAGGACGGAATTGAAAAACCATTAACAGAAAAGCCGATATCTTTAGACGAAGTAGATATGATTGAACTTATTTGCTGGGGAAAAGAAGTCAATCGTAGTTCCACTCCAAGTCCAACTCCATCGGCAACTCCAGCTTCAAGTTCAGCTCCAAGTTCAGCAACAAAGGCAATTCCATCAGCAAGCAAAAGTCCTGTACCAACGGCAAGTCCAAAACCTTCAGACCCGTCCAAAAAACCCGAAGAAAAAAAGATAAGCAATAAATATTCGTATTTTAAAATAGCTTGTGTAGTTGTTGCCGTTATCGTAGCGACTATCCTAATAGTTAAAATCGTAAACAAGTGTAAAGGTAAGACGATTGATACATTAGGCAGTGATAGCGGTAGCGAGGAACTCATTCCTAGACAGCAAAATATAGATAAAAACGAAGCTGAAACTCATAATGAGGAAGAGGAAGAAGAGGTGAATAGAAAGAGGGAAACATCAGCTGGACAAAGCGATGGTGAAGAAGCAAAGAATAAAAAAAAGGAAGAAGAACAACAACCAGACCAACCCGAAGACACAGAAGCACAGTCCAAAAGTAAAAAAGAGAAAGGGACTAACGAAGCGGAAGACCCATTATCGCACGATATTACCCAATTTGAAATGCTACAAACTCGTGCTATGCAAACTAATAATTTGGACGAGATAGACGGAGCTGTAGAAATTTCTGTCAAGATTGTTCACGAGGGGAATTTTCATCGCATAACAGTACAACAGCAAGGAATGTTACAAAACTTTTGGCTAACTTTTTTGGAAGATTTTAACGAGAATAAATTTAAGATAGTTGTTCAAACAATAAATGCTTTAGGGAAACTTAAAGAAGTACGAGTACTAAACCGAGTAACAATGGAATGTACTAGACGTTGCCTAGACCTCAACCAAATTTTAGCTGAAGGAAAAAAACCCACAAAACCAGCCGGCAAGGGAAGAAGCTCAACCTGAAATTATCCCCGAAAGCTTTCAACCTTTAGAAATAGCGGTTACCAATAATGATTTAAAGATACTTGTAGAGACGATTTCTAGGTTGCATAATCAAAATTTAGCTGGAAACATACCTGAAGAGTTGCGTGTTAAAGTTTTCAATTTTTTAAAAAACAAACTTCATGAAATGGCAATTGAATTAGAAAATAAAGTCTTGAGTACACATCAAACACGGGTATTTCAAACTTTGGTTAGAGCGGTATATAGAATTGGACTATATAATGAATTACGAGAGACGGAGATGGCACTTTATAGCCAAACTGTGCCGATGGAATGCTATACGCGACCAGAAGCAATGGTGTTTCGCGACTTAATTTAACAACTTAAAGAAAGAAGGACAAGTCTATTCCCCCTCAACCCAAACCAAAAACGAGGCCTTATCGGTCTTTAAAACAACATCAATATAAATGAAAAAATTAACGATGCATAAATATATATCAACACTTTTGACATTTGAATTTATGTCAATATTGACATTTTTGCGGCTTGATTTTATGTAAGCAATAGCATATAATTGAATGCGTTAAACGTTTTTAAGGAAGGAGCTGTTATGAAAAGACAAGCAATGGCTAAACTTATTTCTTGGAAAAATAAAACCGACAAGATGCCTCTGATAATAGAAGGAGCTAGACAAATAGGAAAAACTTGGCTGATGCAGGAATTTGGAAAAAACTATTACGAAAATACCGTATATATAAACTTTGACATTAATATTAAAGTTCGCGAGATATTTCAGAAAAACATAAACCCATACAGCATTATAAACGAACTTGAATTGTTAACCGCATCAAAAATAGACCCTAACAACACTCTTATCATTTTTGACGAGATACAAGAATGCACCCGGGCTCTTCTTTCTCTTAAATACTTTTACGAGCTAGCTCCAAAATACAATGTTATTTCCGCTGGGAGTTTTTTAGGGGT
>JAISIJ010000061.1 GCA_031262245.1 Oscillospiraceae bacterium
CGAGTTAAGCTGAAAAAAGAAGTAATTATCTCGCCAGAATTTTTAGAATTATGGGATAAAATCAAAGGAAAAACTGCGTATCGAGTGGCAATTGACGATGAAAAATTAAAAGAAATTTGCATCACAGAACTTGCAAAATTTCCGAAAGTCACAAAGGCTCATATCGTGTCACGAACCGTAAAAGTTGACATCGAAAATGCCGGAATTTCCACATTCGGAGAGTCAATTCGCTCCGCCGAATATGCAAATGAAAGCTATAATTTGCCCGAATTTTTGCGTGTTGTTGACAGCGAATGTTTTTTATCACAAAAAGTGATTGCGGACATTTTATTTGAAAGCGGACGAACAGAAGATTTTTTGAATAATCCGCAAAAATTAATTGAAATTTTCGTTGAAACCCCTTAAAAATACCCAAAAATCAATGGAAATTGAGGGTATTAAATATCATAAACTTGCAGGTGAAGAATATTATTTGCAGGAAATTTTCGAGAGTGACGAGTTAATTGCGTATCTTGACAAAAATGCAATTACAGTTGAAAACAGCGTTTACGACCATATAATTTACGACAGTTCAACCGTTGAACGTCCATTTGCCGTGGCTCTCGACAATGACCCCCGATGTGAAAATGTTTTTTAAAATTCCCGATAAATTTAAAATTGAAACGCCAATCGGAACGTATAATCCCGACTGGGCGGTTTATGTTGACAAGGATGGTGCGGAGAAACTTTATTTTGTAATCGAAACGAAAGGCACTCGTGATTTAACCGAACTTCACGGCAGTGAACGTGCGAAAATTCATTGCGGTGAGGAGCATTTTAAGGCTCTCGGAAACGGTGTTTACTTCTCCAACAAGCCTGTTAAAGAGTGGAGTGAGGTTAAGATGGGGGTGTGAAAAAAAGCAGATAACTAACTTTACACAAAAGGATTAGGGAGATTATTATGAAAAAATTATATTGTCAGTATCCCGAAACAGGGGTAACTATTGATATGCGGCAGGTATTTGTATATGCCTCGCCGAAAGATGCACATATGCTTTCGCAGTTCGCAAAAGAAATTTGTGACTCTAAAACAGGAACAAAATGTCTTGTTAAGTGGCTTGACCCGAAAAAAGAAATTGATAAAAAAGACTTGCGGATAAATCTTCTTCAATCTCAAGTGATGATTGTTTATGTAACGCCTACGTTGTTAAGTGACATAAGAGAAAATGGGTTGCCTATTGCAATACAAATTATGCAGGAAGAAAAACGCCCTTATTTTCCTGTTGAAGATACTCCGGGATTGCTTGATTTATATTGTGAATTAGACAGACCAATACAAGGAATCACTTGCGATGATAAATTTTACTCCAAATTAAAGGAACAGCTCGGAAAATTCATTCTTAATGACAAGCTAATTAAAGAAATCCGCCAAAAAGCGTTCGTAAAAAATTGTCAAATTTTTATGAGTTACCGCAGTACTGATACAAAACTTGCTCTTGAATTGATGTCTAATATTCATAATTTGTCGGATTTTGAAGCTGTCCCTATTTGGTATGACCATTTTTTGACCGTAGGAAATGATTTTAGCGAACAAATTTTCAAAGAAATTGACAAAAGTTCGATTTTTACAATTGCTGTTACACCTAACATAACTTCTAAATCTAAACGAGATGACGTAAGTGTCAATTGGGTCGTTTCCAAAGAGTATCCATATGCCAAAAGACAAAATATTCCGATTATTCCGGTCAAAGTGGGCGGAGGTTTTCCATATGAAGAATTGAAAAATTTTTTCAGCGGAATTGCAAAACCTGTTAATATTGACGAGGCAAGGATGAAATTCACCGAAATTATCCCGGATTTACCAAATTCGGAAAGTTATTCAATTGAGCGTCTTTATTACTTGGGACGAGCTTATTTTTCCGGATATTATGTTGAGCAGAATGTTGAAAGAGCGGTTTCTTTATTTAAAAAGGCGGCTGAATATGAAGATGAGTTTGCACTGAAATCCTCGGAAATGTTAGCAGAACTATATGAAACCGTTGATTTAATGGGTGGTATTAATTATGATGCGGTGTTAAAGTGGCGTTTGAGAACTGCCGAAATTTGCGAAAAAATATTTGGGAAAAACCATCCTGATACTGCTACCAGCTACAACGACATAGGGGTTGTTTATAAGGATAAAGGCGACTACGAAAAAGCTTTAGAGTATTTTTTTAAAGCTTTAAAAATACAGAAAAAGGTTTTAGAAAAAGAACATCCTGATACAGCTACGAGCTATAATAACATAGGGACGATTTATGATGATAAAGGCGAATACGAAAAAGCTTTGGATTATTATTTCAAGGCTTTAGAAATATTTGAAATGGTTTTTGACAAAGACCATATTGCTGGGAGCTATAATAATATAGGACTTGTATATGTTAATAAAGGCGACTACGAAAAAGGCTTAGAGTATTATTCTAAGGCTCTAAAAATACTTGAAAAGGTTTTAGGTAAAGACCACACGAATACCTCTTCGAGCTATAACAATACTGGGTTGGTTTATTATTATAAAGGTGACTATGAAAAAGCTTTAGAATATTATTTCAAAGCTTTAAAAATACATGAAAAAGTTTTAGACAAAGACCATCCGAATACTGCTGGGATATATAACAACATAGGCTTGGTTTATGATGATGAATGTGACTACGAAAAAGCTTTGGAGTATTATTTAAAGGCTTTAGAAATAAAAGAAAAGATTTTAGGCAAAGATCATCTCTCTACAGCTACGAGTTATAACAACATAGGGATGGTTTATCATCATAAAGGTAACTGCGAAAAAGCTTTGGATTATTACTTAATGGCTTTAGAAATACGTAAAAAAGTTTTAGGCAAAGAACATCCCTCTACTGCTACGAGCTATAACAACATAGGGATAGCTTATTATAATAAAGGCGAATATGATAAAGCAATAGAATATGCTTGTATCGCTGTAAGGATTATGATAAAATGCGAATTATCCAAACATCCTAATTTTAAAATTTTCTATGATAATTTAAAAACCTATTATGAAAAAAGCGGAAGAGATATAAACAATTTTGACAATTGGTTAAAATCTAATATAAGTGAAAATTAGTATTGGAAAACATAGTGCAAAAAATAGTAGGAGAAATCATAATGGAAGAAAACAAAAATACAATCCTTTTAGAAGAAATTCACAAGGAACTTGATTTAGTACAAGCCTGTATAACTCGAATGGGAAACAAATCATCTTTGGTAAAAGGATGGACTTATGCATTGATAACCGGTATTATCGCACTGTTCGGAAATACGGTTAATATACTGTTTATCTGTGGTGTTATTATTGTTATTTGTATATACTTTTGGTATGCAAACGCATTTTATTTAAAACAATCACGCCTGTATCGTTATAAATACGCGTGGATTATAAAAATGCGTCCTAAGGGTATCCGAAAACATTTATATAACCTTGATCCATATGAGTTGGAAATGATGGAAGATAAACGGCGTTATCAAACAAAACCAAATAAGAAAACAAAAGAAAAAAATAACCATAAAATCGTTAAAAAAACTGCTCCGAAAATTAAGGAAAAACTTAAGTTGAGCAAAGACGATAAAGCAAAAATACGAGATTATAAAAAAAGCAAAGAGACCATCAGAGTTATGTTTGATAAACCGTATACGTTAATTTGGTTTTATGGATTTCCGATAGTGATAGCATTAATTGTGGCAATTTGCCATCTCGTAAAATGTTGAAAAATTATTTAGTAAGGAGTATATTATGAATAATAATTATTGCAGTTACCCGACCGAAGGTATTTCGGACGATTTACGAACAGTATTTCTATATGCTGCCCCTGAAGATGTCGAAAAACTACCAAAGTTAGCAGAAAAAATTACAGACCCGAAACTTGGCACAAAATGCAGAGTCAAGTGGTTGAATCCTGCTATGCCTATTGATAAATCAGATTTAGAAAAAGTGCTTTCGTTATCGCAAGTATTAATAGTATATGTTACAAAATCGCTTACTGAACTTGTGCGTGAAATGAAACGTAAAAATCGTTTGCCTTTACCCATTCAGTTTATGCAAGAAAAGCAAAAGCCTTATTTTCCGATAGCAGATGTTTCGGGAAATTTAGAAGAGTACTGTCGACTGGACAAACAGATTCACGGATTACTCGAGAATGATGCTGACTTTGCAAGCAAACTTAAAGAACAACTCAGCAAATTTGTGCTTGACGAAGAAACTATCAGTGCAATTCGAGAAAAAGGCATAATTAATCAAATTTTCATGAGTTATCGCAAAGATGATGTGATTGTTGCACAGAATATAATGCGACAAATTCACGATTTATCAGATTTTGAAGCGATTTCTATTTGGTATGACCGTTTTCTTGATGCAGGGAAAGAGTTCAATAACGATATACTTAAGGCAGTTAAAGACAGCAAAGCATTTTCAATGGTCATAACACCAAACATAACCACCAAGCGTAGGAAAAAGATTGATAATAAAATTGTGGAGACTGATAATTATGTTGTAAAGAAAGAATATCCCTATGCCTGTGAAAAAGAAAAGCCCATAATTCCCCTTTATGAGTCGGGCGGTGGTTATAATTTAAATGAATTGAAAGCCGCATTTAAGAACATTCCTAATCCGATTGATATAAAACAAGCCGAACCGCACCTGCGTTCAATCTTTCCCAATTTACCTACAATTGATTCATATAATTCCGAACGCTTGTATTATTTGGGACGAGCATATTTAGCAGGCTATTTTTTCGAACAGGATTCTGAAAGAGCTGTAGCTTTACTAAAAAAGGCGGCTGAATTTGAAGACAAATATGCACTGAATTCCTCGATAATGTTAGCAGAAATATATAATTCCGGTAATTTGGTAGAGAGAATTAATTATGACGAGGTACTGACTTGGTGTTTAAGAAACGTTGAAATTAGTGAAAAAATATTTGGTAAAGACCATACAGTTACAGCTACAAGCTATAACAACATAGGGGAGGTTTATGATAAAAAAGACAACTATGAAAAAGCTTTGGAATATTATTTTAAGGCTTTAGAAATATGCAAAAATGTTTTGGGCAAAGACCCTCCCAATATAGCTACAAGCTATAACAACATAGGGTTGGTTTATTGTCATAAAGGCGATTATGAAAAATCTCTGGAGTATTATCGCAAGGCATCAAAAATATATGAAAAAATATTTGGAAAAAACCATCCAGATACCGCTATGAGCTATAACAATATTGGGATGATTTATCATCATAAAGGCGATTACGAAAAGGCTTTAGAGTATTATTTTAAAGATTTAGAAATACATGAAAAAGTTTTAGGCAAAGACAATCCTTTTATCGCTATAAGATACAACAATATAGGAGCATTTTATCAACATAAAGGTGACTACGAAAAAACTTTGAAGTATTATTTAAAAGCTTTAGCAATACGTGAAAAAGTTTTAGGCAAAGACCATCCAGATACCGCTACAAGCTATAACAGCATAGGGGGATATTATGATGATAAAGGAGACTACGAAAAAGCTCTGGAATATTATTTTATGGCTTTAGAAATACGTGAAAAGGTTTTAAGTAAAAATCATCACTCTACCGCTACAAGCTATAACAACATAGGAATGGTTTATTGTCATAAAGGTGACTATGAAAAAGCTCTTGAGTATTATTTCAAGGCTTTAGATATATATGAAAACGTTTTAGGCAAAGATCATCCCTCGACCACTGCAAGCTATAACAACATAGGGGTGGTTTATAGTCATAAAGGTGATTACCAAAAAGCTCTGGAGTCTTATTTTAAGATTTTAGAAATATGCGAAGAAGTTTTAGGAAAAAGGCATCCGAATACCGCTATGTGCTATAATAACTTAGGGACAGTTTATGAGCATAAAGGAGAATATGATAAAGCACTAATTTATACTTGTGAGGCAGTAATTATTATGCAAATATGTGGATTGGCAGCTCATCCTAATACCCAAGGGTATTACAATGTGTTGCGAGCTTGTTACAAAAAAACATTTGGTAATATGAACAATTTTGACAATTGGTTTCAAAATAAACTTGATAACTATCATCCATAAATGGAGATTTATTATGAATAAAGAAATATTTGGGGGTTCGTTAACTTTTAACTCTCTGTTAAATCAAAGCAGAGATTTCAAAGTAATATAGTTATTAATATATCGGACTTTAAATAAGGAGCATTATTATGAATAATTTTTATGGTCAATATCCCGAAACCGGAATAACCGCTGATATGCGACAAGTATTTATATATGCCTCCCCGAAAGATGCACATATGCTTCCGCAATTTGCAAAAGAAATTTGCGACCCTAAAACAGAAACAAAATATCTTGTTAAGTGGATTGCCCCGAAAAAAGAAATTGATGAAGAAGATCTGCGGATAACTCTTCTTCTATCGCAAGTGATGATTGTTTTTGTAACTCCCACGTTGTTAAGTGATATAAGAGAAAATGGGTTGCCACTTGCAATACAAATTATGCAGGAAGAAAGACGACCTTATTTTCCTGTTGCAACATTTCAGGAATTGCTTGAAACATATTGGCAATTAGATAAACCAATATACGGAACAGCCGAAACAACATTAAATTTGAACAGAAATTAAAAGAACAACTCGCGAACTATCTCTCTGACGAAGAACTTATAGAAGGAATTTGGCATAAAGCATTTCATTCACAAATTTTTATGAGTTTCCGCAAAGCTGATGTTGTTTCTGCACAGAAATTAATGCGAGAAATTCATAATTTAACAGGATTTGAATCAATCTCTATTTGGTATGACCGTTTTTTGATTGCCGGACAAGATTTCAATAATGCTATATTTAAGGAGATTGAACAAAGCAAAGCATTTTTAATGGTGATAACACCAAACATTGTTGCAAAATGTAAGGACGGAACTGATAATTTTATTGTCATAAAAGAATATCTCTATGCTTGCGAAAATAATATACCTATTATTGCTCTTTATGAGTCGGACTGCGATTATAATTTAGATGATTTGCGAGCTGTATTTAAAGGTATTCCTAATCCGATTGATATAAAACAAGCAGAACCTTATTTGCGTTCACTCTTTCCTAATTTACCCTCGATTGATTCATATACTTCTGAACGTTTGTATTATTTGGGACAAGCTTATTTTTCCGGATATTACGTCGAGCAGGATGTTGAAAGAGCGGTTTCCATATTTAAAAAGGCGGCTGCATATGAAGACGAGTATGCACTGAAATCCTCGGAAATGTTAGCAGAACTATATAATTCCGGTGATTTGGTAGGTGGAATTAATTATGCTGAGGCATTGAAGTGGCGTTTAATAACCGTCCAAATTTGTGAAAATTTATTTGGCAAAAACCACCCCGATATGGCTATAAGTTATAACAACATAGGGTCGGTTTATCTTTATATAGCCCACTACCAAAAAGCTCTGAAGTATTTTTTCAAGTCTTTAGAAATACGTGAAAAGATTTTAGGTAAAGAACACCCCGATACTGCTATGAGCTACGACAACATAGGGACGATTTATAATTATAAAGGTGAATATGAAATAGCATTAGAGTATTGGTTTAAGGCTTTAGAAATACGTGAAAAAGTTGTAGGTAAAGACCACCCTAATACTGCGACATCATATAATAATATCGGATTAATTTATAATAATAAAGGCAAATACGATAAAGCTTTAGAGTATTACGAAAAAGCTTTGAAAATACGTGAAAAGGTTTTAGGCAAAGAACACTCCGATATGGCTATAAGTTATAACAACATAGGGGCAGTTTATAATCATAAAGGCGATTATGAAAAAGCTTTGGAATATTATTTAAAGGCTTTAGAAATACGTGAAAAGATTTTAGGCAAAGACCACCCGGATACCGCTGTGAGTTATAACAACATTGGGCTGGTTTATAGTCAAAAAGGCCATTATGAAAACGCTCTGAGATATTATTTTAAGGCTTTAGAAATACGTGAAAAGATTTTAGGCAAAGACCACCCCGATACGGCTATAAGTTATAACAACATAGGGGCAGTTTATAATCATAAAGGGGATTATGAAAAAACTTTGGAATATTATTTAAAGGCTTTAAAAATATATGAAAAGTTTTTAGGAATAGAACATCCTTATACGATTGCGATATATAGCGATATATATTTTGCTTATAATAGTAAAGGCGACCACAAAAAGGCTCAGGTATATTTTTTCAAAGATTTAATAATATATGAAAAGCTTTTAGGCAAAGATGTTATCGAACTTATTGAAAAATTCACTAAATCAGAAAATATACTAAAAGCACCGGCAACAGATACTTATGCGACAAGAAACTGTATTGACGACTTTATGCAAGAAGTAAGAAATCAACACTATGATAAGAAAAAAACAGCAGACCTTTTGAAAAATATATTAAATTTTTTTGGTAACAAAGCAATTGAACTTGGATTGGAAGAATTAGGACTAAAAATACTAACAAGTATCGAAAATTCTAATGAGCGAATAATAGAATTAGAACCTGTAGATATAGAATATTTCAACGAAATTATA
>JAISIJ010000069.1 GCA_031262245.1 Oscillospiraceae bacterium
TATTAAACCGGTAACATATACTGATAGAAAGTTTACAGCTAAAGATTTTCACTACGAATTTTTTGAAACAGAATTTTTCTTGCCAATGTTACTTAAAAATCCTTGTTGGCAGGATGAAAAAGAATGGCGTTTTATAAATCCGTGGAATTTTACAGAAAAAACAATGAAAAATTGCCCTATTAAAGCTATTTATTTAGGGAACAAAATATCTGAGCAAAACAAGGAAAAGGTTTATGCTTTACTCAAAAAAAATACCGAGAATATACCCAAATTATATATAATGGTTGCTAATAAATATAATAATTCATTTTACCCGGAAGAAATTATTGTATGATTATAGAGTAGAAAAAATTTTATTATTTCTGCAAAATTAACCCACCCCCAAAACTCACTTTTTATGTGAAAGTAACATAACCTCTTTTTTGTGCAAAAATAAGAGGTACAAAATGCCTAAATATAAAACAATCGACCTATTTGTGGGAATCGGAGGGATACGCTTGGGGTTTGACCAAGCCTTTGTGGACGAAAAGACAACGTATTTAATTCTTTATTATTCCCCACTTGACTTTTTTGTATTTATATGTTATAATTAGATAGTACAATTAATGTAATTTATCTGAATTGAAAGGTTATAACTTGAACAGTATTATAGATTTATTCTCAGGATGTGGCGGAATGTCACTTGGTTTTGAACACGCAGGATTTAAAGTTTTGCTTGGAATTGATAACGATTCAATGGCTTTACATACATTTGAATCTAATCATAAAGAAGCCAAAACTCTTTGTGACGATATTACGCAAGTAGGCTATAGCAAAATAAAAGAAATAATCGGAGAACAAGCAATTGACGTTATCATTGGAGGACCTCCTTGTCAAGGAATGTCTCTTTCCGGGTTCAGAAACTACGATGACCCAAGAAATCGCTTATATCTTTCATATATTCGACTTGTAAAAGAAATACAGCCGAAAGCCTTTGTGATTGAAAATGTTCCGGGATTGGCGGCATTATTCGGCGGAGCAATAAAAGACAGTATCCTTGAAGAATTTTCAAAACTTGGTTATAGTGTAAAATACAAAATTTTAGTTGCTTCCGATTATGGAGTTCCGCAACGTAGGAAAAGAATTATTTTTGTCGGAATAAAAGGAAATATCAACAATTTTATATTTCCAGACCCGTTTGGTTGTGAAATTTGTTGTGAAATGGCTTTATCCGATTTACCTCCACTTAACGGTGCATTTTTAGGCTCTGAAATACAAGAATATATGTCAACTCCGCTAAGTAATTACCAAACGCTTATGCGAAAAAATTCAGAGAAAGTATATAATCACATCGCTGCTGAACATTCGGAAAGGGTAAAAGAGATAATTTCTCTTGTTCCTAACGGAGGAAATTACAAAGATTTACCAGAAGAATTTAAACAGAGTCGAAATTTCCACGTTGCTTGGACAAGGTTTAATCGCAATAAAACTGCCCCTACTATTGATACAGGACATCGCCACCATTTTCATTATGAATATAATCGTGTTCCTACTGTGCGTGAATGTGCAAGGTTGCAATCTTTTCCCGATGACTTTATTTTTTATGGAAACAAGACACAACAATTCAGACAAGTAGGAAATGCAGTTCCGCCACTTATGGCACAGGCAATAGCGGAATCGTTGAAAAATTATTTAGAAGAGGGCAATAATGTATACAGTACCTGACAAATATAAAATCAGACTTCACCACGTAAGACCGAGGTTTAAAAATGATATTGAGAATGTGTTGATTTTTATTGCTACTGAAATTTCAAAATTATCACCTATGCCCTCAAAAGATTTTGCAACGGCAGTAAACTCTGCAATTATGAGGTATCCGGGAAATTCTGAAAGCACTCCAAAAACAATTGACAACTGGAGAACAGAAATATCAGCCCTTTTTGGTTTTATTGAACATAATGAAGATACTGATAAATGTGGAAATCGTGCGAAAGAACTTGCTGAAAACGGGGACTTAATTGAGTGTTTTAAGACGTTTCTGTTTAACTTCCAGTATCCCGGTTCTCATTTAACCACAAAATCAATAGCAGAATTTACTGAAAGCGGTGTGCATTTTAAACCTGCACAATATATTCTGAAATTATTAAAATATGCTGAAGAGAAAACGGGAAAAAGGGCATATATCACTAAACCCGAACTTTGCCATTGTATGTTTAACGATTTGCGTGTTGTAAGAGATAATCAAGATGTATCTGATATTTGGAAACGTATTGAAGATAATCGTGCAAATAAAATCCAATATGATACGAATGGTGATGTTATTCGGTATGCAGGAGATATTGCAGATTATATGGTAATAGCAAATTTTTTAGTGACATACGATACTAAAAGATACTACATTAATAATCTTGAAGAATTAGCCGTAAAAAGTTTTATTGAATCGTCCGAGTGGTTTGACGGATATGATACTCTTATAAAAGACCGTTCAGGCGACTATAATAAAATAAAACTTCAGTATGATAAATGGTTTAAGTATGTAAATCGTGACCTTGGGGACACAGATTTTAAAACTGATATTAATACTTTTCTCGCAACAGATACTGAAACAGAAGAAACTGCTGTATCTGAATCTCAAAAATCATTTATGGACTTGCTATCTGATAATAGAGCTATTTCTACAAAAGATATTGGCGATTTCGGAGAGAGCCTTGTATTCAGTCACGAATGTGAACGTTTGCGAAGGGAAGAACGTGAAGACCTTGTCCACTTAATAGCAAGGATACCTACACAGCTTGCTGTCGGATACGATATAAAATCAATGGAAGCTGATGACCGCCAGCGATTTATTGAAGTTAAGACTACAATCAGTTCAAAGCCACTGCAATTTTTCCGAGTTCATTTAACCCCGAACGAGTGGAGAGCGGCAGAAACTAACAAAGACCGATATTTTATTTATCGTCTTATGCTAAGTAAAACCGAACAAAAACTATATGTTGTTCAAGACCCTGTGGGACTTTACAAAAGAGATTCTATCTCTATGGTACCGACAGACGGTGCGGACTTGATATTAAATCAAAATTCGGGGAAAGAAGAGGAAATAATAGCTTGGAAAAATTAAGAATAGCTTCACTTTTCTGCGGTTGTGGTGGTACTGATGTAGGTTTACTCGGTGGTTTTGAGTTTAACGGAAAAAAGTACGATACTAACCGAGCCGAAGTTGTTTATGCAAATGATATTGACAAAAATGCTTGCAGTATATTTTCTGAAAATTTCGGTATAGAACCTGACAGCCGTGATATAAGAGAAATAACTTCTGAGGAACTTCCCGAATTTGATATTCTAACAGGAGGTTTTCCTTGCCAGTCTTTTTCAGTTGTTGCACAAAATCCAAAAAGGCTTGGAATTAAAGACGACAGAGGAAAATTATTTTTTGAGATGTGCAGAATTCTTCGTGATAGACAGCCACTTTGTTTTATTGCCGAAAACGTAAAAGGTTTGCTGTCAGCAAACAAAGGTGAGGCTTTTCCGTTAATTATTGAAGAATTTCGGAATAGCGGATATTCTGTGTCGTATAAAATATTAAATGCTGTACAATATGGTGTACCGCAAAAAAGAGAAAGAATTATAATAGTCGGCTTTCGCAATGATTTAAATATAAATTTTGATTTTCCAAACGCTCCTATAGATAACGAAAATTACTTTACTCCTCTTTCGATTGCTCTCGAAAAAGAAGTCGAAGAAAAATATTATTTTAGCGAACGTGCGGTTCAAGGTATGTTAAATCGTCGTGAAAGTATGAATAAAGGTAGAGCACAAGATATTTCCAAACCGTGTAATACGGTCGGTTCACACTTAGCAAAAGTTTCATTAAACAGTACCGACCCTGTGCTGTTTGACGGTGAGCGTTATCGCCGTTTTACTCCGAGAGAAACCGCCCGTATCCAATCATTCCCAGAAGAATTTAAACTTATCGGAAGTGAAGCCGCACAGTATCGTGCTTTGGGTAACGCAATCCCCCCTGTTATGATGTGGTATGTGGCAAAAACTGTTGTAAATAATATTTTTTCAAATGCTTAATCGGCAAAATAGCCAAATTTAATCCAGTTTAATTCACGATTTTTGTGCAACATTCACAAACTTTTCTGAAAATCAAAATTTTCTCTTGACAAACTTCAAAAGCGGTAGTATAATAATATATTATGAGGAGATAGTTATATTCCCTCAAACGGCATTTTGAAAACCGAATATCGAAACATAGGGTACAGAAATTTGTATTGCCGTGTGCTATGACCCCTTTTCGGGCGAGCGTGGGAAGAAATTCCTCAGACCAAAGGCAGGCAATGATAATGATACTACCTCGAAAGAGCCGATTGTGATGAGCAGTCGGATAGGAACGAGTCGGGTGAAAAAGACCGACAGGGACTTATGTGTGTGCGTTGGGAAACTGATGTACAGCCTTATGTTTAACATCTTAAACTGCAAACTTTTTTCGCTGAAAGCGAATTAAAGAAAATGAAAGTTTTCTCACGGTATTTTGAAAATCGAATATACGAAAACGTAAGGTACAAAAATTTGTACTGCCGTGTGCTGTGA
>JAISIJ010000252.1 GCA_031262245.1 Oscillospiraceae bacterium
ACTCAAGCCGAAGTTATTTCCGAAACATTAAATATCCCTCAAATTTCAACAGGTAATATCCTCCGTGAAGCTGTTAAAAACGGTACTGAATACGGTGTTAAAGCAAAAGCTGCTATGGATTCAGGTGCTTTGGTTTCCGATGAAATAGTTATCGGTATTCTTAAAGACAGAATTGCCGCAGACGATTGCAAAAACGGATATATCCTTGACGGTTTCCCTCGTACTGTTCCTCAAGCAGAGGCACTTGCAACAATGGGCGTTGAAATTGATAAAGTTCTTGAAGTACACGTTCCCGACGAAAAAATCGAAAGCCGCCTTTCCGGCAGACGTGTTTGTGAGGGTTGCGGTGCAAGCTATCACACAATGTTCAAACCCTCCAGTGTTGACGGTGTTTGTGATAAATGCGGCGGCAAAACCATTATCCGCAAAGACGACAGCCCCGAAGTGGTTAAAGACCGTTTAAGAACATATCACGAACAAACTGCTCCTCTTAAAGATTTCTATGATAAACAAGGTAAACTTGAAACAGTTATCGGACAGGAAGAAGTTGCAGATACTTCAAAATTAGTTCTCAAAGCTTTAGGGTGCAACGCTTAAGTTGTACTTTAAGAAAAAAGGTCATAAAAAATGATAAAATTAAAAACATCTGCAGAGCTTGAAAAAATGCGTATTGCCGGAAAACTTACGGCTAATTGTCTGAAAGTTGCCGAAAACATTATACGCCCGGGAATAAGTACCTATGCTATAGACAGAGAGATTAAAAACTATCTTCTCGGCAAAGGTGCAACCCCCTCTTTTTTAAGACTTTACGGTTTCCCCAACTCTGCTTGTATCTCCGTCAATGAAGAAGTTCTTCACGGTATTCCCTCAAAAAGCAAAATTCTTAAAGAGGGCGATATTGTAAGTGTTGATGTGGGGGCTTGTTATGAGGGATATAACGGCGACTCAACAAAGACTTTTCCTGTGGGAAAAATCTCCGACGAGGCAAAGAAATTGTTAAAGGTAACGGAAGAGGCACTTTATGCTGCTGTTGACGTTGCGGTTGTCGGTGCAAGACTTGGTGATATAGGCAGTTGTATTGAGAAAATTGTCAGAGGTAACGGTTACGGACTTTTATTGAATTTCTGCGGTCACGGTATCGGTCGTGATATGCACGAAGACCCCGAAGTGCCGAATTACGGTCAGGCAGGTAAAGGCTTAAGACTTCAAGCAGGTATGACTATTGCTATTGAACCTATGGTAAACGTAAAAGGCGACGATGTTTATATCCTTAAAGATAAATGGACTGTTGTTCCTAAAAGTCACTCTCTTTCTGCTCACTTTGAACATACTGTTGCAATTACCGATAACGGACCCGAAATTCTGACTTTACCCGACGAGGATTATCTTTGATAGAAAAGTTAGAAATAGGCAGTATAGTAAAATCAAACTGCGGACGTGATGAAGGGCTGTTTTTTGTTGTTCTTGATTTTCAAAATGACAATTTCAGAGAGTTTGCTCTCATTGCTAACGGGAAAGAACACAAGCTCCAACACCCTAAAAAAAAGAACATAAAACATTTATCTGTAACAAATAAAAAAATTAGTGTTAAATGCTTGACAAACAAATCTTTAAAGAGTATAATATTTAGGTTTATCAGCGAAAAGCATATACAGGAGAGTGAATGAGAAAAAATGTCTAAACAAGATGTCATCGAAGTTGAGGGGAAAGTTCTCGAATCTCTCCCTAACGCAACTTTCAGAGTTCAACTGGAAAACGGTCAC
This sequence comes from Oscillospiraceae bacterium, assembly GCA_031262245.1. Classification (GTDB taxonomy): domain Bacteria; phylum Bacillota; class Clostridia; order Oscillospirales; family Ruminococcaceae; genus BNZF01. The sequence goes on from JAISIJ010000252.1 coordinate 1,764, forward strand.
GAAATATTAGGTCATATCTCAGGTAGACTCAGAATGAATTATATCCGTATCGTTCCCGGCGACAAAGTCACCGTGGAAATGTCACCATACGACCTCACAAAGGGACGTATTACTTGGCGAGCAAAATAGGAGTGGGTGTTTTCAGAGGGCAAGGGATGCAGGGGATGTTTTTCGGGGGAAATCTCGAAAAAAACGCTTGATACTGTATCTTCCACTCTATAATGTTCCCTTAACAGATATATTTTATTATGGGTTTAATTTTAAGGAGAATTTGAAATGAAAGTAAAACCATCGGTAAAACCGATTTGCGAAAAATGCAAAGTCATTAAACGCAAAGGCAGAATTATGGTAATATGCGACAATCCTAAGCATAAACAAAGACAAGGTTAAGGAGGTGTTCTAAAATATGGCAAGAATTGCCGGTGTTGACTTACCCAAAAATAAACGTGTTGAAGTCGGCTTGACTTATATCTTCGGTATCGGACAATCAACTGCAACTAAGATTATCAAAGTTACAGGTGTTAATCCCGATACTCGTGTTAAAGATTTAACTGACGAAGACGTTGCAAAACTCACAGCTGAAATTACTCGCTTAGGTGAACTTGACGGCGTTGAAAAACGTCTTGTTGAGGGTGACTTACGCAGAGAAGTAGCTTTGAATATCAAACGTCTTGTTGAAATAGGTTGCTATCGCGGTGTTCGTCACAGAAAAGGTCTTCCTGTTCGCGGTCAAAGAACAAAAACCAATGCCCGCACAAGAAAAGGTCCTGCAAAAACCATCGCTAATAAGAAGAAGTAACGGAGGTTAGTAAGTTGGCAGTACAAAAAAAGAAAACGGTTATCCGTCGTCGCAGAGAACGTAAAAATATTGAAAGCGGTGCTGTGCATATTCAATCCTCTTTTAATAACACCATTGTTACTGTGACTGATACAAAAGGTAACACAATCTCTTGGGCATCTGCCGGTGGATTAGGCTTTAAAGGTTCAAGAAAATCTACACCTTTTGCCGCTCAAACCGCCGCTGAAACAGCTGCTAAAGCTGCTCAGGAACACGGTCTTAAAACTGTTGAAGTTTATGTTAAAGGTCCGGGTCAAGGTCGTGAAGCCGCTATCAGAGCTTTACAATCTGTCGGTCTTAACGTTTCTATGATTAAAGACGTTACACCTATTCCTCACAACGGTTGCCGTCCCCCTAAACGCCGTCGTGTATAACAGTTAACTATAACAGTAAAAATTATTTAAAAAGAGGTAAAGAAATGGCAGTATCAAGAGAACCTATCTTAAAGAGATGCCGTTATTTAGGAATAAGTCCTGCTGTATTGGGCTATTCTAAATCTTCCAATAGGAAGAAAGATACCAATAGCCGTAAGAAACTTTCCGAATACGGTATGCAATTAAAAGAAAAACAAAAATTAAAATTCATTTACGGTGTTTTAGAAAAACAATTCTATCACTATTTTGAATTGGCATCTAAAATGGAGGGCAAAACAGGTGATAATCTTATTACTTGCCTTGAAACCCGCCTTGATAACATTGCTTTCAGAATGGGACTTGCAGTAACTCGCAGAGATGCTCGTGAGATTGTTACACACGGTCACGTTTATGTAAACGGTCAACGTGTTGACATTCCCTCATACAGAATTAAAAACGGTGATGTTATTACACTTGCTGAAAAAGCTAAATCTATTACAAAATTTAAAGACGCTCTCGAAAGTAATCGTGTTTCCCCAAGCTGGATGACCGTCAACAGAGAAGAATTTAAAGCAACTATCGAACGCTTGCCCGCTATTGAGGACATTGATTACCCTGTTGAGGCACACCTCATCGTCGAATTATACTCTAAATAGGCAAGTCAATTTGATTTTTTTACTTTGTTACGACAAGTTTTTTTGCCTTAACAAAGTATTATCAACCTATTATAAAATATTCGACCGTTATTGTAACGAAGGGAGCCGATTATGCTCGAAAAAATCGAAAAACCAAGAGTTGATATTCAAAATCTGAAACCGGACGGCAGTCACGCCGTTTTTACCGTAGCACCGCTCGAAAGAGGTTGGGGTGTTACTCTCGGTAACAGTTTACGCAGGATTTTATTGTCTTCTCTTTCAGGTGTTGCCGTTACCTCTATTAAAATAGACGGTATCAGCCACGAATTAACTACTATTCCCGGTGTTAAAGAAGACGTTACCGAAATAGTTCTCAATATTAAAGGGCTTATTGCAAAAATGAATACCGATACCCCTAAGACCCTCTACATTGAAGCTACCGGTGAATGTGAAGTAAAAGCTTGTGACATCAGAACAGACAGTGAAGTTGAAATACTTTTCCCTGATATGCACATTGCCACTCTCGGCAGTGGGGCAAGACTTAATATGGAATTAACTCTTGATAAGGGCAGAGGTTATGTTTCAGCTGAACGTAATAAACAAATTTACAGCTTCCCGATTTTTACTATCCCTGTTGACAGTATCTATTCTCCTGTGCTTAAAGTTAATTTCTCTATTGACAGTACTCGTGTCGGTCAAGTTACCGACTATGACAAACTCACAATGGAAGTTTTAACAGACGGCACTGTTACCGCAAAAGATGCTGTATCTCAGGCAGCCAATCTCCTCAATGAACATCTCCGTTTGTTCACTAACTTAATTGACGGCGGAGGATTTGTCGAAACTCTTATCGAAAAAGATGATAGGAGCAGAGAAAAGCTCTTAGAGATGACCATCGAGGAACTTGACCTTTCTGTACGTTCATTCAACTGTCTGAAACGTGCACAAATTAATACTATCTCCGACTTAGTTTCCAAAAACGAAGACGAAATGATGAAAGTCCGTAATCTCGGTCGTAAGTCTTTCGACGAAGTTAAAGGTAAATTAAGTATATTGGGATTTAATTTCAAACTCGACGACTAAGGGTGTATGTTTCGTAAGAGGGGCAAAGGGACTGTTTCTGAATGACAGATTGAATAATCTGTTTTTATAAAAGAGATATTTCTTTGAAATAAAACTTCTTGAAATATATTACTGAAAAAATCCCGATAGCAAAAAGGGTTCGGGTGGGGCTTATCAAGGGGGCAAGGGATACAGGGTGTCAAGAGGATTTTCTACTAAGATAACTCTGAAAAGCCCGTAATACTCTTCCTCTGAGATACCGCAAAAACCTAAACCCGTCTAAAGAAATGAGGTGTAAAAATGCCCGGAACAAGAAAATTAGGCAGAACAACCGACCATAGACTTGCAATGTTAAGAGGTATGGTAACGTATTTGTTTGAGAACGGCAAGATTGAAACAACAGTCACAAGAGCAAAAGAAGTTCGTTCTGTTGCCGAAAAAATGCTGACAATTGCTAAAGAAAAGAATTTGCATAATTACCGTCAGGTATTAAAATATATTACCAAAGAGGACGTTGCGAATAACCTTTTTAACAATATTGCTCCTCTGTATGCTGATATAAACGGCGGATACACTCGTATAACTAAACTTGGTCCCCGCAGAGGCGATGCCGCAGAAATGGCATTAATCGAATTAACTCAACAACCTATTGTTGAAGAAATTCCTGTTGAAACAAAGAAAGGTCGCTCTAAAAAGTAAACTTTCTTAAAAAATATATAATTAAAACGAGCAAACATATACTTTTGCTCGTTTTATGGTAATTTATATGACATTCAAAGAAAAGTGGCAAAAGTTTCTTGAAGAATCAAAACTGACTGCTGAAGAAAAAGAGAAATTCAAGAAAAAAGAAGAGATTGTTTTAGAGGAAATTATTGAAGAAGACCCGCAAAAACTGCCTGAATATAAATGGTATGACCCTCGAAAAATACGTTTCGGCACTTGCTTAATTATCGGCATAATTTCTAACGTTTTCTTTTTTCTTTTCATAATAATTGCAATGTATTACTATGAATTATTCCAACAATTCGGAGAAACAAACCTCGGTCTTGAAATAACCGCTTGGACTTGTGAAGCTCTCGGTTTTGCTCTTATGGCTTTTTGCATTGCCGGCATTTGTTTTAGGGTTGAGGGGTGCAATTTCACTAAAAAATTGATAATAATTTACCTCTTAGTAGAAACTATGGTAATGATTTTGGACTTCAATCTCCTTACCGTATCTTGGTTTAATGTTTTCTCAACCCCCTTAATCATCTGTCACGCTATTTTTTCGGCATTTGTCTGCTATTCTTACTCCGCTTTCGACCCCTTTTCCAAACTCTACAAATTCTTTGTAGTCCTCGCCGCCCTAATTTCACTTGGCGGTATGCTTTGGCTCGTTTTTCGTTTCCAGATATACCTCAGCGTTCTCACCAACTGCGGAGCCTATCTCCTCCTCTATATCGCCTCCTCAATCCTCCACCACCTCGAAATAATCAACGTCCGTTGCAACGGTGACCCTGTCAAAGTCATTGAAACCAAAAGCATATTCTTCGAATGATTTTGGTTTTCTATTAGTACCTGTGGTTCACACCTCTCGAAGTTCCGTAATTCTTTTTGTAGTTGGCACTCTTTAGGCTTTGGTTTAACTGGATATGAAAAAAGCACCCTGTTGGGTGCTTTTTTAAGCTTACGGAGGTAGATATTTGCTATTTTGAACGAGAATTTGTTGTTAACATAGCAATATATACAGAAAGCGATTTTAATGTTTGTGGAATTTTTTTCGTATATTGTTTGACAATTAATTTTTTATGATATACAATGGTGTAGTATTCAATAAGAGTACGTTGTTTTAGTTTTAATAAAAGGGTGATTAAAATGAAAAAATTAAAAAAATTATTAGCTATTATGCTATCTACCGTAATGCTATTTTCAGTTGCTGTAAATGTTTTTGCTGAAGAAGAAAAAATCGTTTCAAAAGTCTATTATGTTAAAGATGTAGACCTGCAATTTAAAATGTACAGTAATTATAATACACTTGAAACATATACAGCTATGGCAGTAGAAAAGGGATTTACCGAAGAAGAAGCGGCGATACTTTTTGCAGATTTTTATGAAAGATTTTGCAATTCTCCTCGACGGAGTTCCGGCGGTTTTCGGTACAATCCTCTTATGTCTATTAGTGTAATTAACGGATATGTGCCTACTGTTGAAGATTTTGAAGAATTCGGTGCAATATTGATAACTCCTCAAGACACTGTAAGGACAGATGGTTCTTCCGGTTATTGGATTGGTTTTGCCGATGCCAAGGTAGCTTTTGATAATTTGGAAAATATACGTTCAATGGCGAATATCACGGGTTTAAATTTACAGCATAGTGTAAATGCAATTTTGATTGCTCAAGTTATCGATACTGCTTGCTTAGAAGAATATCAAGCAGAAGAAACTGTTCAAAGACAAAGATATTTTGTAACTGATGTTGATGTTCAATTTGAGTGGTATAGTGATTACAATACACTTGAAAAATATACAGCTATGGCAGTAGAAAAGGGATATACCGAAGAAGAGGCGGCGATACTTTTTGCAGATTTTTATGAAAGGTTCTGCAATTCTCCATTCCTCTCCGCCAATAAATTTTGGTATGACCCGTTAATGTTTGTTTATACAAAGAATGGCTATGTTCCTGCTTTGGAAGATTTTGAACAATATGGTGCAATCGAAATAATTCACGCTCCTGCTGCTGACCCTAATCTTCCTCGCTACGTAATTTCTTTTGCTGACGCAAAAGACGCTGTTGATAATTTAGATACTATCCTTTCAAATGAAAATATCGAAAGAGGATATGTACAAAGACAGCAGAATATGTTGATGATAGCTAATTATATTGACACTGCTTGCTTAAACCGTCCTTGTTATGCTGACCTTGACGGTGACAAAGTTGCGGGGAAAGTAGCAGATGTTGTTCTTTTAAGCAAATATATCAAAGGCACAATTCAACTTTCTGACGAAACGAAAGTTGCCGCTGACTTAAACCTTGACGGTGCAATTGACACCGAAGATTTGCAAATTATAATTAATTATCTCACAAATGAGATAACCGTTCTTCCTTATTCGCTTTTCTGATAGTTCCTGTGTTTCGCAATTATCGAAATTCCCTACCACTTGTGGTAGTTGGCAGTTTAGTTGACATTGGTTTGACTTAGTGTGAAAAATTTCGCCACAGGCAGATTTTGCTTAAGGAAAAAATAATAAGCTGAGATAAAAAAAATCTCAGCTTTCATTTTTAATTATAATCTGTATAATTTACCAGAAAAAGTCGTATAATTTATCAAAAAATTTTTTCTCACTATTATTTTCTTTTTTTATTGTTAATTGGTCGGAAGTATTATTAAATGAATAGGTAGTTTCAACAGTTTCACTTTCAATTTTCATGTCGTGATTCCAATAAAAAAATGTAAAAAATATTGTTAAGAACAAAGAAAACACGGCTATAATTACAAAAATTACAATTTCTGTTTTTATTTTTTTACTCATTTATTTTCACCTTCCTTTGTCCGATTAACAAACCGTTTTCATCAAAGTAAAAACTTTCAATATTTTTTAAATCGTCAGCATTAAAATTTGCATTATTTGTATTATTATATTCCTGAATTTCAGTTTTTGCATCTGAAATTGTCTTTGGATTAGTTTTGAAATGTGCTTCAAAAGCAATTTCATAACAAATTTTATATGCCGCAAAATTTAAAACGAAAATAAGAATTAATACAAAGAAAATTCGTAATAGTTTCTTTCTTTTAAACATTTCAATTATTTTCATAATAACACCTCACATTAACAAGAAGTTACAACTTCTACGTTGATATAATATTTAATGATTTCCATATTGATACTTTGTATACCAACGTTTCATTATAATATAATTTTATCACAATTTTTTCATAATGCAACAAAATTAGAATATTTTTTTAAATTTGTGCATTTTGTCAATAAAACAATTAATTTATTTACTTTTCTGATAGTAACAGGGACCGCAACTCTCGAAGTTCCCTAATTCTTTTCATAGTTGGCATTTTTCAGGCTTTGGTTTAACTGTATGTGAAAAATTCCGCCGTGCACGGCGGAATTTTTCACATACAGTTAAACCCCTGTCAACTAAAGTGCCAACTACAAAAAGAATTACGGAACTTCGAGAGGTGTAACCCACAGGAACTAAGAGAAAACTAAAAACGGAAATCACGGAAACCATTTTCTATGGAGTTGATATTTTCTTGTGCTTTCAGACGAACTTTTTCGTTGGGAATGTTGTTTAATTCTTGTTGTATGAGTGTGTTGCCTTTTTGGGCGGTGTCAGCGGTTGCATAGTCACAGAGATATTCTTTTAGGGTTATTAATGCGTTAGGGTGACAGCAATTGGCGATTTGACCGTTTTTAAGTAGTGTCATAAATCTGTCACCTGTACGTCCCTCACGATAGCAAGCAGTACAGAAACTGGGGATATATCCTAATTCAAGCAACCAGTTTACAACTTCGTCAAGGGTTCGTCCGTCTGAAACATCAAATTGAGAGGTGTTTTCTGTTTCTTTTTCATAATATCCTCCGACACTCGTTGAGGAAGCTCCGCTAACTTGCGAGATACCTAAATCAAGAACTTTTTCCCTTGTTGACTGGCTTTCACGAGTGGAAACAATCATACCGGTATAAGGAACAGCTATTCTTAACACAGCAACGATTTTTTGAAAAACATCGTCGGGAACGGCATCTTTGAATTTTGTACTGTCAATATCTTCCGCATTGCGAATACGCGGAACGCTGATAGTATGAGGTCCGACACCTTTTGCCGTCTCAAGGTGTTCGGCGTGCATTAAAATCCCCACAAAGTCGTATTTATACCCCGATAGCCCGAACAATACACCTAAACCTACATCGTCAATGCCGCCCTCCATTGCTCTGTCCATTGCAGTGGTATGGTATTCATAATTGCTTTTGGGTCCTGACGGGTGAAGTTTTGCATATTTCGCTTTGTTATATGTTTCTTGAAAAAGAATATAAGTTCCGATACCCGCATCTTTAAGCATTTTATATTCCTCAACGGTTGTTGCGGCAATATTTACATTAACTCTGCGGATAGCACCGTTTTTGTGTTTAATACTGTATATAGTATTAATACATTCGATAATATACTCAATAGGGTTATTAACAGGGTCTTCGCCTGCTTCTAAAGCAAGTCGTTTATGCCCCATATCCTGTAAAGCTATAACTTCACGGCGGATTTCTTCCTGTGTCAATTTCTTACGCAACATTGTGGTATTTTTCTTATGGTAAGGACATTAAACACAGCCGTTTATGCAGTAATTAGAGAGATACAACGGAGCGAACATAACAATCCTGTTGCCGTAAAATTTTTGCTTAATATATTTTGCCAAAGTAAACATTTTTTCGTTCAAATCAGGGAGTTCGCACTCAAGCAAAACAGCGGCTTCCCTATGACTTAAACCCTTGCAGTCTTTAGCTTTTTCAAGCAAACTCTCAATCAACGCACGATTATTTCTATTCTTCTCAGCATACTCAAGAGTTTCAAGTATTTCGCTGTCATCTATAAATTCAATTGGATTTTCAGATTTTACATTATACATTTTTTTAATTTGACCTCCGTTACTCAACTTTTGCTTTTTACCGATTATTTATTTACAGGGTATCTAAGCAGACCTCCGTTACTCAGTCTATTCTCACGACTGAATATTTTTTTACAGGGTTCTTTCTTTTGACCTCCGTTACTCAACCTCTGCTTTTTACCGAATAAATATCTTTCCTTTGACCTCCGTTACTCAACTTTTGTTTTTTACCGAATAAATATTTTTATGGTATCTAAACACGGTTATTGGGAGGTGTTTAGAACGTTTAAACACGGCTTTAGATACACTAAAGCCGTATTTTATCAGGAACATTATACTTTTCTATTTATAAAAACTCATATTCAATAACTCGTTAAAACCTCGCCACCCCTAAAGCCGTGTTTAGACATTTCAAAAATATCTAATCGGTTATAAGCACAGACCGAGCAAAGGAGGCTCAAAGAAAATTAATCGTCACCGAATAGTTCGTTGAAAAGGTCGTTAATTTCGGGATTACCGCTTTTGGGACGAGGTGGGGGTGCGGAATCGGTGGTTTTAGCAAGGGGCTTTTCGAGAATGGGTGGAGTTGGCTTTGGGGACGTGGGAACATTGTTTAAGGGTGTAACTGCGGGACGAGGGGTTCTGGTGATAGAGGAAGTTGGGGATTTTTGACCTGAAAGAGCAGGATTATTTATTTTTATGATTTTTTCTTCTTCAGGGGCATCTTCATAACCGGCGGTAATGACGGTTACTTCCATTCTGTCTTGCATTATACCCTCTTCGTCAATAATTGCACCCCATTTGATAACAGCTTCTTCGTCACATTTTTCTGTGATTTCGTCGATAAATTCGGAAACTTCTTCAAAACTGATGTCGTCTGAAAGACAGATATTGATAAGAACACGTTTTGCTCCGTTAATACTGGTTGTAAGGAGCGGATTGGTAATAACACTTTCAACAGCCTCTTTAACCTTGTCTTTGCCTGTCCCCGTACCAATAGTAAGGTGACAAATGCCTGCATTTTTCAATGTCATTTCAACATCGGCAAAGTCAACGTTAACATAACCCTTGCCGGCAACTAAATCTGCAATACTCTTAACAGCACCTGTTAAGATTTTATCGGCATTTTTAAAACCGTCTTTAAAACTTACTTTTGTTTCTTTATTAAGCTGACGCAGATTATCATTGGGTATAACAATAAGACTGTCAACATATTTACGCAACTCTTCAATGCCTTTTTCTGCTTGACGCTTTTTAACCGCACCCTCAAAGCTGAAAGGCAAGGTAACAACGGCAACAATAAGTATGCCCATTTCTTTTGCAATTTCGGCAATAACAGGGCTTGCTCCCGTTCCCGTCCCTCCGCCTTCACCTGCTGCAATAAAAAGCATAGTGGTATTTTTCAAAAGAGCTTGAATTTCCTCTTTTGATTCAACAGCTGCCTCTTTGGCACGTTCGGGAATTGTTCCCGCACCGCGACCTTTGGTTATTTTAGCTCCGATTTGCAGAGTTGTGGGGGCTTGTGATTTGTCAAGAGCTTGTCTGTCAGTATTGATTGCTATGTACTCAACGCCGTCAATACCGGTTTCAATCATACAGTCAACGGCGTTACCACCGGCACCGCCCACACCGATTATCTTTATATCAACTAATTTATCTTCTTCAAAGCCGGGAATGAAATCGTTTGGCATAGCAAAAAAACCTCCGCAAAATATATAGTGAAATTATACAAACTTTTTGTCCTCAACAATTTCAATAAAAAGGACAAGCTGTATAGTGAAAAATGACATACTATTATACTAACTGCCATATTAAAATACGCTTTGTAACATTCTAACATAGATAAAATAAAAAATCAAGCATTTTTATAAAAAAATATATTATATAACATTAATATATTTTTACCTCAAAAAGAACTGTTA